>JACONI010000001.1:0-27840 GCA_014323825.1 Ekhidna sp.
GGGGGGGGGGGGGGGCATTAAATTAAGTCCGTACAGCCCTTTCGGCAGTGTATATGAGGAGTTCTTCGTATTCATGATGTGTTTTGATATTTTTTTATTTAACGTGCTCATAATGCAATATATTTATGTTTTAAAAATGCAAACATATACAAACATTTTAACTTGTTGTATAAATCTTAATTTTTTTGGAATTATAACGCAAAAAATACCTTGCTATTATATCAAATCCGGTTCAGTTAGTGCATTCGGTCAGCCCGTGGAGTAAGTTCTTTCATGATTTTCGCTTCCTCTCTTAACATCTCTTTCCATCGGGCTTCAACTTTTTCAGGTTCGGCGTATTCCTTAGCCAATTCAATAAAATTACGATAATGCCCGGCCTCGGAAATCATCAACTCATAGTAGAATCCGGAGAGGTCTTTGTCCTCAATATTTTTCCAAAGCGTCCTGAATCGCTCGCAGCTCCTTGCTTCAATCAGGGCATTCATTAGGAGTTTCTCTACCAGTTGATCTTCTCTCCTCCCTCCTTTTCTGCATATTGAACCAAGCCTTGCGACATACTCGTCCTTTCGCTGTTTCCCCAATGAATATCCGCGTTTGTTCAAATGCGCAATGACCCTCTCAAAATGGGACCATTCCTCAGCCACTACCGGCATCAATACTTCCACGAGCTTTTTCTTTTCGGGAAACCGAACAATGAGCGCAATACAGGAGGAGGCTGCTTTTTGCTCACAGTAGGCATGATCCACCAGAATATCCTCAATATTTTTTTCAGCAATATCGGCCCATCTCGGGTCTGTGGGCAATGCCAGCCCTAATGTTGTTTTGCATGGCTCCATTAGTCAAAGAACATCCATCTGAATATTAAGTCAACAACTCTGGGCTGCCCGGGGTAGAACGGTGATGCAAAGTAACCATTATCCGAGGGCTGGTCTATGTGAATCCACTTTAATGACAGGAAAAACTTATCCAATCTCATATTTATGAAAAGGTCTGCCTTATAATAACCGGGTATCTGAAATTCATCCTGCAAATAAAACTGCTGGATTTCAGGGGCAAAAGTATTTGCAAAATAGGCTGATCTTGCGTGGGTATCAAGACCTATTTCAAATGGCACCTTATCTTTAAATGCGTTACCTCTCCAGAAAAATCTTCCATTGTAATAAAATTTCGGCACTCTGATAATACCGGCTCCTTTTCCGGTTACCGTTGAAAAAAGTCCCTCATTTTCAAGATGCCAGCCCTCCCCTTTTTCATTCAGTATCCTAATGTTCAAATCAGCCCCTATGCTTGACAGCAGCAAAGGGTCTGTATTTTGCCGAGGCTGTCGTTCCTGATCGAAATAAACGAAATTCTGAAAAGAAGTTAATGCTGCCATTGGTATTATTTCCAATGACTTCCAATCTACTCTGAGGCTTGCCTTCAGTTGATTTGTAAAGATTGGATTAAATGAATTAGACCATTCATGATTGTTTCCAAAATAGTTCAGGTAAATAAAGGGGACACTATATTTTGTGGTCTGATAAGAGGCATTAAGAATATCACTGGAGATAGTACCGCCAAGTGTATATTCGCCACCCGCTAAATAGGCTCCATTTCCGGTAACTGCGAACTGCTCCTTCCATCTGAAGCGGGCATAGCCGCCAATGTACTTTTCAAGGCTGCCTGCTTGGGGATCAAAATAATTATAATCAAAATCTACTCTTCTGACCTTTACGTATGTTCTGTAAAAAACCGAAGCCAGGTCACCTTTAAATCCGACTTCATTTGTGAAGGAAGAAAAGCGGGCGCGTTGATAGGTAGAGTCTTCGTCCACGAAGAAATTCGGATAAAAATCAGCGTAAGTATCATAATTACCTCCGGCCGACCCGTCGGTAAAATCCTTAAATGTATTTTCTTCTATTCTCCGGTCCAGTGTGTGATACAACTGAAATTGGTCAGCTAACTGAAAATCCTGATATAAATGAACTCTGCGCTCCTTACCATTAGTTTGAGCCTCTTCCAGCCTCAGTAATGCGTTATTAAAATCAAAAAGATCACTTTGTAACGAATCCGCGTTGGGGTATCTGACTCCTCCCAATTCGGCGGTATTATGATTCATTTGTGAATAATGAAGCATGAACCGGTAGGGCAGCTTGCCATGCTTATAATGCGTATAACCGACGAACGTGGACCCTTCAACCTGTCTGTCACCCCTCCCATCTCTAGCTAACTGCTTATCAACAGTTATTCTTCTAAAATCAAAACCAAGATTCCAATTTTCATTAACGTTTCTGGAGAAGCCTATATCTACAATGTTTCTGTTTTCGCCGCCTAGCAAAACAAACATGTCAATAAAAGGAGATTTAGTATCGTAGTACTTAACTTCCGAAGGCTGAGAGGCATAAGGTAAATAAGCTTCATATCCGGAAGTTCTTCCAAAAGTCTTACCCGGAGTATAAAATATTGGAAACAAAGCAGTACCCAATACTCCCAGATTCTGATACCTTCTGGCGGACTTATCAACTTCTGACTGCCTTTCAAATAAATAAATGGAAGTGTCCAGGGGGACGTAACCGCCATAGTTATTGAGCCACTGATCTTCTGATATAACAGTGGTAGTTTTAGGACCATAAACATTTCTTGTAGAGTCATCTACTACCTGATTAAAACCGGTATAAACGATTAAAAATGTTATGAATACTACTAAAAATCTCACAGCTAAATTTAATGATAGCTTACCGGATGATTTACTTTGCCGGAACTTTTGCAAAAAAACACTTTTCCCCGATTTTATACTTATCTTAAATAGAAAGTTAAGCATAGAGAGTTGGTAACCTGCCTGCCGCAGAAAGGCTTTCCATTTACTTTTTTTTGATAAACTTCAAAGAAACATTTTCGATCGGGCTGTGTTTTCGTTTTAATTAAATCTTAGGAGGTGTATCACAAAGTATGAAATGTTAAATATGCCCGTAATTGATGTAATAAAAGGCTAATTCAAAGGCTTTGATGTGATTTTCCATCTTTTTTGAAAAACAACACGTCTGCCTAAAGGCTCTCCTGATCCGGTGCCTTAACCGACAGTTGTTGCTTTCAATGCCCTTAGTGCCCTCTTTGCCTATCACGTGATGGGTGTTGCTAAATGCCCGCTTAAAACTTTTCCAATTATCCGTCAATAGCCCGCCCCATTTTAGGCCTAGTGCTTTTATTTTACACCCTAACTCTCTGACAGTATTTGTATTACGTTTGCCAAAGACCCTGGCAACGAGATCTCCACTCTCCCGATGATAAGCATAAATCAACCACTGTTTATGGCTCTTGTTCCCTACATATGTCCAAAATTCATCGACCTCCAATTTATCGTAAAGGCTATGCTTGGGCTGAGGACTACCTGCTGTTTTTCTAAGGTTTTTAACACTTTGCTAAGCGAAATGTTTAAAATAACGCTTATAGCTCTGAGGTCGCAACCTCTCACCAACATCCTCATAATCAGGGAAATCGTATTAGAATGAGCTCCTTTATAGCTCAAAGCATGGTCGCCGATAAACTGGCGAGAGCAGGCATTACATAAATCGTTTTGCTTTTTAGCTTTTTTTTCGTTTTTGACTATGTTCGTGTTCTTACACTGAGGGCAGGTTAGTGTGATTTGTATTTTCATTCGTTTTAAGAATTAATTTTTACGTAAATTTACACTAACTTGTTCTTTTTGAACAAGTTATAAATCATACTTTTTGGAACAGGACTAAATATTTTAAAAACTTTAAATAAATATCAATTATGAATAGATTAGTAAAAAATGGCCAACTAAAAACTATCTTCTTCAGTCTGATTATTTCATTTATTTCATGTGAAACTGAAGACGTAGAATCCCTTCAAGATACATCATCAATTGAAGTTGCTATGAAGTCTTCAATTGACGAATTCTTGTTATTAAAACCAAGTGAGCAAACAAACTCTAATTTTGAGAAAGTATTCATTACCTCTTTCGAAAATGAAGGATTTTCCATTGAATCGAGCGATTTTAATGATTATCTGTCGGATGTCTCTAATGAAACAAACCAAGTAAGAAGTGATTATTCAACAATGGTTAACGAAGAACAAAAGGCTTTCTTGAATCAAGTAGAAAAATTAGCATCAATCACAGATTATAATGACTTTTTAAGTCATTATAAGACTTTCTACGATTCTGTGTCATTAGCGACTAATGACACAAACTATTTAGATGTGCTTGTTGTGGTAAAGCAAATTAAATATTTGGAGAGTGAGATGTTGGAAGATTTAAACGCTAACTCATCCCATGATATTTCCGGCAGAGTTAGTCAGAATGATCTTAGATATTCTTGCTTCTCAACTTGTGATAAAGGCTTACAAAGATCGGTTAATACTGCTGCTCGCAATTTTGTTATTGCCGGAGGCGTTTCTGTTCTTTTTGGGAACTTGTTAGGATTAGGTATTTCAACTTATCTCACCTACCGTTCAATTAGTGAAGCTCAAGGTGTGCATAGGAGATGTAAAAAGGCTTGTCCTTAAAATATCAAATTCAAGTTTATGGTGAGTTTTGTGTTTGATGAGCCTTTCTTAAAATATGGAAGAAAGAGCATTTTCTTTAAAGGTTCCGGTAAGAGAGAAAATCTTAAAAACTCAATTGATTTTCTTCGACTTTTTTCAAGATACGCGAAATTTGCAATGATATTTATACTTATTTTTCTTCTGTTCTTAGCATCAGACAGATGGCTTTATAGTAATGTATTGAGTCGTAATTTCATTTGTCTTAGCAGTTTTTCCATTTTAATTGGCAATTCGATAGTTGAATTTTTTTTCTTTATAAAAAGCATAGTTTACAACAGAATTTTTTATATCAACTCAATAATAAATATTGCATTTACAATCTTTATCATTTGTACACTAAAGTATTTTTTGTAATGAAAAAAAGCTACCGTATTAGGCGTGAAAAATCTGTCAGTGGAAGTACTGCCGCAATTTGAATTAATCAGGTTAAACGAATTAAAAGTCGGAGTGTTTGGAGGGTTAAATGTCGGTTTTAATATCTCTTTAGATAATCCGGATATTTTTTTTAATGGCCGGCATCCGGGTGTTGTATTAGTTTTTAATTCCTTGGACGATATAGCCAAGCCGGTATCTTTAAGTTTTATTTCCGGTTTTTCCGTTGAGTACAAGCGGTTCATCTTTTGGGTAAGACGGCAGCATGAATCCAATTATGCAAAGAAAATTGAGATTTTCGGTGAAAACTACCCTTTTAAAAGCAGTTGGCTTTTTCATACTTATTCCATTGGATACAGGCTTTATAAACTGCCAAGGTTTAGAAAAAAAGGCATTTAGTTTGCAGGCTATCTGTGCTGTGGGGGTGCCTCCCCATTTGCGATCGCATTGTAACAATCTCTATTGTTAGGAGTATTGACGTTTTCGCAGTGGATCGGGTACTCATTCTTTGTAAATTAATTATTATACTTTACATGAGATAATATAAAATGAAAATTAAAGAAATAACTGATTTCCTTGAGTCCTGGGCCCCTCCGTCCTTACAGGAACCATACGATAATGCCGGCCTGATCATGGGAGACAAATCGGACGAAGTTAATGCAGCACTGATAACCCTTGATGTTACCGAAGGGGTAGTTGATGAGGCCATAAATGAAAATTGTAATTTAATCATCGCCCACCACCCCCTCATTTTTAAAGGAATCAAAAGAATAAACAAAAGCCACTGGATTGATAAGTGCATTCGAAAGGCCGTCAGGAACGACATTGCCGTTTATGCCATTCATACGAACCTTGACAACATACAAACGGGAGTAAACCTGAAAATCTGCGAGAGAATAGGACTCAGTAACCTGAAAGTCCTTAATCCAAAATCATCGACACTGTCAAAACTTACTGTATTTGTCCCTTTCGAAAATAGGCACGAACTGTTAGACGGATTATTCCAAGCCGGGGCCGGACAAATCGGCAATTATGATCATTGCAGTTTTCAAATGAACGGTATCGGTTCGTTTAGAGGCAATCAGGATGCTAACCCTGCTATCGGCAGTCCGGGCATCGATGAGAATGTAAATGAAACCCGAATTGAGGTGCTGGTTCATAAACATCTGGAAGGAGATGTACTTCGTGCGATGAGCGCACACCACCCTTATGAAGAGGTGGCTTACTATCTCTCGGAACTAAGAAACAAAAATCAGGAAACAGGAAGTGGAATGATTGGGTATTTAGCTCAAGAAACAAGAATAAATGACTTTTTCCAAAGCCTAAAGAAGTCAATGAATCTGCATATTATTAAACATACCAAACTCATCAAAGAGAGAATAAATAAAGTTGCCGTATGCGGCGGTTCCGGATCTTTTCTTCTTAGCCCGGCAATTAAAGCGGGAGCTGATCTTTTCATCTCATCGGATTTCAGATATCATGACTATTTTGAAGCTAATGATGACATCGTAATAGCTGATATTGGACACTATGAAAGTGAGATATATACTAAAGATCTCCTTCATGATGCATTAACTAAAACTTTTACTAAATTTGCGTTTCGTTTGTCAAAGGTAGACACGAATCCAATCAAATATCTATAGAAAACTGAATGGAAAATACAGTAGCTAAAAAACTGGAAGCTTTAGAAAAACTACAAAGAATTGATTCCAAAATAGACGAAGTAAAGAAGGTAAGAGGCGCACTGCCGGAAGAAGTGCAGGACTTGGAAGATGAAATTGCCGGCTATCAAACCAGAATAGAAAAACAAAATGATGAAAAGAAAGAACTGGAAAATTCGATATCGGCTAACAAGGCTGCCATCAAAGATGCTGAAAAGCTGATCAGGAAATATGAAGAGCAGCAAATGAATGTTCGAAATAACCGGGAATATGATGCAATCACTAAGGAGATCGAATTACAGCAGCTTGAATCGCAGATTCTTGAAAAAAGAATAAAAGAGGCATACGAAAAAGTCGAAGGTAAGGAAGGGGAGACTAAAGAAACGCAGGAAATTTTAGCCGACCGGGAGCAGGATCTTAACAGCAAGAAAGAAGAACTTGATGCCATTGTAAAAGAGTCCGAAGAGGATGAGCAGAAGATGGACAAAGAGCGAACTAAAGCTGCTAAAAATGTGGATGAGCGATTACTGAAATCTTATGATAAGGTAAGAAACAACATGAGGAACGGTTTAGCCGTAGTCTCCGTAAAGAGAGGGGCTTGCGGCGGATGTTTTAATGTAGTGCCCCCTCAGAAGCAGGCTGAGATTAGAGAGAAGAAGAAAATTATTGTTTGTGAGCATTGTGGCAGAATTCTTTCGGACGTGGAGGATGTGATTGAAGAGGAAGTTAAACCCAAGAGAAGAACTACCCGAAAGAAGACAACAGCAACAGCAAAATAAAATTAAAAAGCAGTAGCTAAAAAACTGTGTAACTGAGGTCTCTGTCGAAGGAATAAACCGTTGTTCCTCCTCCAACAGAAAAGACTGTGTTGAGTCCTTTTTATTTTACTCCGTTTTCGGGATGCTTACCCTTAAATTTTTTAAAGTAGCTTTTAATCTCCTCTACTTCCTCCTTCATATTGCCTTTCGTGTAGTAAGGTTTATCAATAAATACGGTCTTTGTTCCATAGTCAAAACCAATCTTTACGACAGGAACTTTTGCTTTATCTGCTATCCTGTAGAAGCCGGTCTTCCACTCCGGGGCATAACTCCTGGTGCCTTCCGGAGCAATCGTCATGATTAAATCCTCTTTCTTTTGATACCACTCTACTGCCTGGTCTACCATATTGGTACTTCTTGAACGATCCACAGGAATGCCTCCGATAAATTTTAAAAAACAGCCAATAAACGGGAGCCTGAACAAGGAATCCTTGACAAAAAAATTCGGATAAAACCCAATTACATTCCTTGCCCCCCAGCCGACAAAAAAATCCCAGTTACTTGTGTGAGGAGCTACGACAATTACATACTTTCTCTCTTGGGGCTTATCCCCGACAATTTTCCATCCGAAAAGCATGTAAAGTCCGCCAAGTATCTTCCTTACCAAAATAGAAATATCAGCTGTAAAAACCCATATCAGAGAACTTATCAATCCTCTCTCTGATACGATCTTCCGATTTTTTCACGGAAAGTTCCGCTAAGTTTTTCAGGATGACTTTCTTGAGTTCATTAGCAGCTTCGGATAAATCATTATGAGCACCGCCAAGAGGTTCTTTAATTATCCCGTCAATCAACTTATTTTCAAGCATATCATCGGCGGTGAGTTTCAATGCTTCGGCAGCCTGCTCTTTATAATCCCAGCTTCTCCACAGTATTGAAGAACAAGATTCCGGTGAGATCACCGAATACCAGGTATTCTCCATCATAAGCACTCGGTCACCTATCGCAATGCCTAATGCCCCGCCCGATGCTCCCTCTCCAATAATAATACAAATTACCGGTACTTTAAGGGTTATCATTTCTTTCAGATTCCTGGCAATCGCCTCCCCCTGCCCTCTCTCTTCGGCTTCTAATCCGGGAAAAGCTCCGGGCGTATCAATTAAAGTAACAATAGGTTTATTGAACTTTTCAGCGATCTTCATCAACCTCAAAGCTTTTCGATAACCTTCCGGATTAGCCATTCCGAAATTTCTCATCTGACGCTGCTTAGTGGTCCTCCCCTTTTGTTGGCCTATGAACATAACTGTCTGTTTATCAATAGTTCCAAATCCACCGATCATCGCTTTATCGTCAGCCACTGTTCGATCGCCATGCAGCTCTACAAAATCGTCTGTAATGTCATAAATATAATCCAGAGCGTATGGACGATCGGGATGCCGGGACAGTTGGACACGCTGCCACCGGGTAAGATTTGAAAAGGTCTCTTTTTTAAGTTTGATTATTTTTTTTTCGAGTTGCTCCACAGCATCACTTACATCCACATCGCTGGTCTTTGCCAGTTCTTTCATATCTGCCAGTTTCTCCTCTAACTCGGCTATCGGTTTTTCAAAATCTAATAGCATAATGATCAAATTTGCAACAACAAATTTAATCCGAGTCCTTTAAAGGAATTTAAAATATGCTCAATAAAAAATATGCTATCCGATAGGTAGAGAGAAAGTTTAAATACGTAATTTTGCATACGCTTTTGAAGGTCCGGTAGTTCAGCCGGTTAGAATGCCTGCCTGTCACGCAGGAGGTCGCGGGTTCGAGTCCCGTCCGGACCGCGCAGCACACGAAGCATACTTAACAGATACTTTTGAATATGATATGTAAGCACCGAAGCGGTAAGTCAGGCCGTGCTTTAATCCTCCGTTTTATTTAAAGTGAAGATCATATACAAAATAGGTTTAATTTAATTTTCTACGCCCTGCATGTGATAATACCTAATATTTAAAAAACTTTTTTAAAACTATACTGTATCTGAAATATTATAGTTAAATAATATAATGCAGATTACTAAAAGCCATATACGTACTATATATGCAGTTACCGCAATTGGAATGACACTCATCTCTTGTGGAGATGATGACAGCCCGGAAAACCGGACACCAGAGATTGAAGATCAAATTTTCAATATAACTGAAGATGCTGCTCTAAATAAGGAGGTTGGGACAGTTAAAGCCACAGACGATGGTGAATTGACCTTTACCATCACCGCAGGCAATACCGGCGATGTTTTCGCAATAGATGAAGGTTCAGGACAAATTACCGTTGTAAAAGCACTTAACTTTGAAACTAAGGATACTTACACCCTTACCATACAGGTACAGGACCCCGAAAAATTGACGAGCAATGCCGAAGTAACTGTCACAGTTACTGATGTGAATGAAGCACCCATGTTCGCTAGTGCTAAGTATACACAGGATGTGCCTGAAAATACCGCTGTAGATGGAGATGTGGTGACGGTTAGTGCTACGGATGAAGACGGGGGCGACATGCTGAATCATACCATCACCGCAGGCAATACCGGCGATGTTTTCGCAATAGATGGAAACACAGGACAAATTACCGTTGCAAAAGCACTTGACTTTGAAACTAAGGATACTTACATCCTTACCGTACAGGTACAGGACCCTGAAAAATTGACGAGCAATGCCGAAGTAACTGTCAAAGTTATTGATGTGAATGAAGCACCCATGTTTGCTAGTGCTAAGTATACACAGGATGTGCCTGAAAATACCGCTATAGATGGAGATGTGGTGACGGTTAGTGCTACGGATAAAGACGGAGGTGACATGCTGAATCATACCATCACCGCAGGCAATACCGGCGATGTTTTCGCAATAGATGGAAGCACAGGACAAATTACCGTTGCAAAAGCACTTACCGGCAAGGGCGGAATTACATATAACCTTACCGTGCGTGCTACGGATAATGATAATGCTACTCCGCTGTCTGCTGAGGTCATGGTCACCATCAATGTTACTGATGTAGAGGAAGCACCTATGCCACCGGCTATTGCTGATCAAACATTTTCCGTAGTTGAAAATGCCGCTACAGGTGCGAGGGTCGGGAGGATTGCAACCTCAGATGCCGATGGTTTTCCGAAATTTTCTATTACCGCAGGCAACGAGGCTGGGGCTTTCCGGATAAATGAACTTTTGGGAACAATAACCGTTGCATCATCTGCACCTCTTGACTTTGAGACCACTCCGACTTTTAACCTTACCGTAGGTATCTCAAATGGAACGGCAACAAGATTTGCCACCATAACTATTGAACTTATTGACTCTCAGGAACTTACAATTGCAGGGACTACTTTCAATTTACTAGATGGTTTAATTCATGATGGGGGAAATTTTAATCCATTTCCACCTAATAGAGGATCAAATGATCTTACTTCTCACCGCAAATATACCTTCAAAATTACGAGTGGTCAAGTTCAAACCGGAGCATTTGGAGTTGGTCTTGGTAGTGGGAGACCACCCGTTTTTCAGCTTTGGGTTCCCCTCCATTCTGCGGGGGGCGATGCTTTCCGGCCGGGTACTTTTCCATATAAATATGTTTTCGAGGTAACGAAGGATGATGTTGCAGGACAATCTTTTTCTACTGCCTTAGAAATATGGGCAGGCGATAAGGGTTTCCGTGCAGGCGGAACTATAATTGTTACTGAAAATTATCCCCGAAACTATACCTTATCTTTCAACATATTGATTGTTGAATATGAATTTGGGGGCAGCCTATTCGGTTTGGGAGATATAGTTGAAGGAGGAATACGAAAAAATATAGAATTCACTTATACAGGTGACTTTAAGGTGCGTTAAAGGGAGGTGAAGGGGGTAAGAATCCCCCCGGAACGAATTACATTGAGTGATATTGAATATTCAAATACCTGCCCTAATCCTGACTAAGATAAGCCGGTGTTTGCCAAAACATGGCTGTATGATCCGCATATCGATACGGGTAGTTCTGTTTTACCCATTTATTGTATTCTTTAGCAATATTTGGTAAGTCATCCATATTTGTATAACCGGGCATTCGATCCTTTATTTTCCCGGAAAGATCAGGACAGTCCCTTACTATTTTGGAGATTTTTTTTGTGAAACTTCCCAAATACAGATTGTCAATCTTCTCATCAAAGAGATATACTGCCCAAAATGTCTGCAAGTCTTCTCTGCTATTCTCAGGTACGTAAAACTCTTTAAGAACGCTTAATGGACCTTTTGTATGCATAATATTAAAGCCTCCGTTAATTATATTTTCAGGCATTGTGTTTTTCAATAGCATGTCATCAAAAACCATATAAGCAATACTGCTTTTTTCAATTCGATCGAGGTTATCATTCAGCAATGTATATTTTTTACGAAATAGCTTATCTAAGCCGTCATACTGCCATTGAATTAACTCTGAAGAGCCGTCTAAGTAAACAATAAACAGCGGATAGCCTATGTAATAGGTATAATTACTGTCGAAATCCCAAAAGTTTTCTTTTCCCAGTTTGTCTGCATGCTTTTCATAAACCCTATTATCAAAATAGGATTTCCATTCCTGAGACTCCAGCAGACTCTGAGCTCTTAATGCAGAGGCAGGCAATAAGAGGGTCATCACTACTAAAGAATGTATCAATAAGTTTTTTCTAAGGTCTGAGGCCAATAACCATGATATTGTCATTCTGACCTCTCGATCCTGTCCATTCATTAAAAAACCGGTTAATTTCGATCTTTTGTTCATTTAGTGTAAGCTTTCTATTCATCCTTAGAAAGGAAGTAAGGTCTCTGAGCATAAGTTTTTTAAAATCGGAACCTCCAATAAGGTTAAATACACCTGTGCCACATAAATAGAAAGAAGAGTTTTTCATGTTTTCTATTGAGTTTGAGGGATAACTTTTTATTTGGTCGGCGGCCTCCCCTATTTGTCTTTTTTCTCCTTCGATTATACTTATTTTGGAATCAATATCAATTTGTATCAAATCCATATTCGCTCCTGCAAATTCCATTTGCCCGGCCTCCGGATTGATCTTGACAATGCTAACATTGGCATTGGTATTTAAGAGGATGTTGTTCTTATTCCTAAATCTGGCGGTCACTTCCCGATGAAGAAACTGAAGTATTGATCCGGGGAAATTGATCAAATACTCTTCAACCATTTTTCTGAGTGCATTGATATAAATGCGGATCATCATACTCGTCAAATGCCCTTCTTCTACGAATGTAAATAGTGCAAAGTAAAGATCCCTTCCACTTGTATGAAGCCAATACCCGTCTCTACCTATTTTACCTTTTGGTTTGTTGATTATGAAGGCCTCGGAAAAATATTTTTGAAACTGCTCCTCTTCCGGTAAAGCGGAGAAGTAATTCCGCCTTGCACCGTCCTGAATTTTATCAAGATTATCTAACCAATTTTCATTGGAAGGTGACTGCTGTTTTAAAAAATCCGACATCATTCAATCTAAACCAATCACAACAAAAGCTTCATGTTTATTCCAACTTATTGGAATGACATAAACGGAAATATCCTCGGGTATATCAAGTCCTTCCGGCATTCCCTCAAAAACAGTCGGTACGGAAATCATAAAATTAGCTCCAAGATTAGCTCTAACATTTCCGGCTACAATATTTGAGATTTCACCAGCCATATCTAATATATCCTCATCGGAAGGATTCTCAATACCAATAAACATATTAATCAACTCAGCAAACATCTCCCTGTTTGCTGAGATATATACAAATCCTTTCCTACCACCTGAAATACCAATCATGCCTGTAAAATCTTTCAATATCAGCCCTTTAGATTCCTTTAGGTACGGAACCTTCATGTCAGAATCTATCTCCGTAAGATGTTTGAAGTAGTTGCTTACTGCATTGATAAACATGTTGCAGGTAGCCTCAAATTCCTCTTTTCTACTTTCCATCCCGCTTTAGTAGTTTATCAAATGCTTTGATTAATTCTTCTGAATTAACGGGCTTAAACATAAACCCTCTGGCACCTTTATCTAAAGCAATAAGACCTGTTAACTTATCGGATAAAGCTGTAATAATCATGACTTTGGCTTCCGGGTGGATTTTCATGATTTCCTCAAGGCATGCTATGCCGTTCATCTCAGGCATAGTGATATCCAGCGTAACTACATCGGGCATCTCATCCCGAACTATTTCTAAAGCTTCAACGCCATCTGAGGCTTGTCCAATGATCTCTAAGTCATAGCCAGTGAGATTCATCTCAATCGTCCGTCTCATCACCGAAGAGTCATCAACTATTAATAATTTTTTTTTCATTCTTCAGTGGTCTCTGTCGGTTCCTGTTCCAGGTAAGGAAATCGAATGATCATCTCAAATAATTCATCAGCAACATAGTGGATATTAAATGAGCCGTTATTTTCTGAAATTAAGTTGCTAATAAGTTGCATTCCCTGGCCTCTTCCCGCATGTTTATCCGATTTATCCATGGTAGAAAATCCTTCTTGAAAAATCAATTTTTTCAGGTCTTCCTCATTCATGTCTTTCAGGCTTGTTTCGGTAGTCAAACCATTCTCCAACGCTCTCATTTTGATTTTGTCCATATCCAACCCTTTTCCGTCGTCCGAATACTTTATGATCAAGTCATGCTCATCTCTATACAACTCAATCCTAAGCATACCCGTTGCTGCCTTTCCCTTTTTTATTCTCATGTCCGAAGATTCAATACCATGAACGATGGAGTTCCTTATCAATTGAATCATTATATCCTTAAAAGGCTCGAGGTATTGTTTTGCAATTAAAACATCATCCTCATTTTGGAATACAAGTTCTACATTTTTACCCAGCTCCTTACTCAAGGTTTCAACACCATTTTCTAAGGTATTGACAATCATTACTTTAGAAGCATCATCGCCTTCAGCGGGTAGTTTCTTGTAGATGTTAACAATTTTATTTAGCATCTCGGAGATTTCAGCAATCATTCGATTTGCCTCATCAACTTCATATAACACGGACAGGAAGTCTTTTCCCCTAACTTCTTCTTTTGACTGGAGTTTAACAATTGTTTCTTCTATTTCATGAAATTTGCCGGCCATTAAATCCATCTCAATAACCTGAGCGTTTCCTTTGAGGTTGTGGATCACATCAAAAGTAAAACTTAATAAGTCAGCGTATTCATCAGAATCATTTTTTTCGTACTTTTCAGAGATACTTTTCAACATCTTTCCGGAGTTATGTAAAAAACCTCTAAAAACAGAAGGGTCAATTTTAAGAATACTAAGCATTCTTTCTGTTTCAAGCTGCTTTTTCTTCTCGGCTTCTTCCAAATGCTGCTTTAACAGGATTGATTTCGTTTCATCAGAAACGGTAACCATTATATTGGTAATCTTATCTTGTCTAAAAATTCTGGTGAACTCTACTTTTATATATTTTGTAGAGACAATGCCATCCTTCTCAGTATGGATTTTTACCTGTTCAACCGGATTTAATTGATTGACTACTTCTTCATCTATTTCAGCTTTAAATAAATGGCGCATGAACATTTCGAGGGCTTCTAACTCTCGGGGAAGGATTAACGGCCTCATAAAATTCGTGAAGTTTTCTCCAGCTATTTGATCATTTCCAAAAATATCCTTCATCGCCTTGGAGTGGAATTTAGAAATCTTGAATTCCTTATCTAGTAAGAAAATACCCTGTTGGATATTTTGAAAAACGGCGAGAGATACACTATAAATATTTTTATACATGAAATTAGCCTTATCCCTCTGTTTTCGCAATTGGAAATGAGATTTACGAATTTCAAATACCATTTTATTAAAGGTATTTGCATATTGCCCTAATTCATCTTCGGTATCAATTGTAACCTTTTGAGATAGATCACCTGAAGATATTTTTTGGGTAAAGGCTTCTAATTTGCTCACATTTTTCAAAAGATTGGAGACAATTGTAGTCATTAACACGAATGCTACAATTCCAATTGTAATATCCAGAATCAAAAATGTCCAAAAACTAGTGACTGATCTCTTTTTAATTTTCCGGACTGACGACTGGATATTATCGGACATGTAATCTTCAACTTTTTTAAGTTGATTTATTTTATCTGTATTTACATTATACCAATGGTTAGTATCTTCGGTAAGTTTATCATTTTGAAACAGCACTTCTCTCATCCTTGCCACCTCATCAAAAGCATCTCCTGTTACAAGGTTGCTCATAGTATGAACGAATGCTTTACTGGCTATGATTCTAAAGGCATCAGTGTATGAATTTTGATTTGCAACCAAGGTTGTAAATCGGTTATACAAATCAAAATCCAGATGATTCAGAGAGAATGCCTGTGTGCCAATGGCCCGCTCAATGCTCGCAAATTCCTTTGATTTCAAGAAATAGATGAGTGCATGAACCTGCTGTGCAACTTCTTTGTCACGTGTCTCATCAATTAGCCTGATGACTGTATTTAATGATACATTATTTATGTCAGAAAATCTTTGAATAGCCTCTTCAGGGGTAATGATATGCTGATCAATATCTGTTCGCAGTGACTTGAGTCTTTGGAAATAAGTACTGAGACGGTCAAGCTCTTTTCCATGTATGCCAAGCAATTCATTGAGATAGTCTCCTTCTATTTCCTTAAAGTATTCATTGAGCGTGCTATCAGTCTTTACCCGCTGCTCTTGAAGCTCATCAGTGAATGACTCCCCATCATTTGACAAAAAACCTGTAGAGATACTTCTTTCTTTTTGTATCTCATGGACTACATGATTGATTTCCATTCCAACTGTAATGGCTTGATCCAGTCTAACCGAATCATTGTAATCCAGAAAATGATACTTTATTTGTAAGTAATCAAAAGCAAGTATAATAACGATGAGCGGTATTATAATAACCGCAAATTTTTGTCTTATGGGAAGATTTGTGAGTCGCTTAATCATTGAAATCAAATTACGCCATTACCTCATCTACTACTTTTAGCAGATCCTCTTCCGTAAACGGCTTAACAATGTAATCGGCTGCACCCAAAGAAATTCCTTTGTTTACAACTGTTTGTTGTCCAACGGCACTCACCATGATAACTTTAGATTCAACTCCCTCTTCCTTTATGACTTTTAGAATTTCAAAACCCATCATATCCGGAAGAATATTATCTAAAGTAATAAGGTCCGGTTGCAGTTGGCATGCCATGTCTATAGCACTTTCACCATTCTGTGCTTCTCCAATTACTTCGTATCCTGCACCTTCCAATGCTGTTTTTATCAATGATCTTATGTAGATGGAATCATCTACTATTAAAACTGTCTTGCTCATAAGTTGATAGTATTGATTTTAAAAATTAATAATCGAAACAATAAATATCAAACCAAACCCTTGATTTTATCAACAAATTTATTGTGAAACACCCATATAAATTCAGAACTAATATCTAATTCTTTCCCTTCAAATACTGTTTTAAAATGAATGACTTGTTCTAATTCACTTGACTCCTCCTCTAAATAATTTTCGATTTCATTTGCCTTAATTACTTTTAATGAGGGTACTTTTCCATATATCTCTACTCCTAAAAAATTGGAGAACTCTGTGATAACTGCTGCTGAAACCATATTATCAATTTCAGTGAGAAATTCAAGCTTCATTATCTTGCTTTCATTAGAATCATCGTTGGCTACGCTTGGCGGAAGACACGATTGATAAAGTTTGGAAACTTCGGTCTCTGAAAAAATCAGGTGACTGGTTCCTTTTAGTTCTCCCATTAGTTCAGTCTTTATTACATACATCTTAGCATCACGTCTACCGAACTTTGCCACATCCATATCAGAGGCACCATACTCGATTTTTTCTATGGAGATGGGACTTTGAAGTATTTGCTCCATTGAGGATTTTGCCATCGAAAGTCCATCAAAGATAAGTTTGGTGGCAACTTTTAATTCATCTTCATTCAAATCTTCTATCATCTATATTATGGGATTAGTGATAATTTGCTTTAACCTGGCCTAAAATAGTTCTTTTTTTAATAATATGTCTTTATTTTGATTAGGTGAATTATCCCGTGTTTTTAAGAATCTCAACCAGTTCATCATGATTAAACGGCTTCACAAGATAGTCTTTAACCCCCAATTGAAGTGCCTCTTCTATTACTGACTCCTGACCTACTGCGCTTATCATTATGATATAAGGTACTTTTCCGGATTGAATGGTTTTCAAGATGTCTATTCCGGTCATATCAGGTAATATATTATCCAACGTTATGATGTCCGGTTGGAGTTCGGCAATCATATCAATCGCAACTTCTCCACTTCCTGCTTCACCTGATACAGTAAAACCATTTGATTCTAAAGCGGCACGAATAGTACCTCTTATATAAGTTGAGTCATCTACAATTAAAATTTTCATATTCAATTTTTTCTTTTGTAAATTCTTGTTTTGACATCATAAATATCAAAATACTCCTTCCCTACATCAGGCATAATATCGTAATAGCCAATCACCAAATAACCGTCCGGTTTCAGACATTTATGAAGTAACTTCAATACACGATATTTCAGCACTTCATCAAAATAGATCATAACATTTCTACAAAAGATCAAATCAAATTGATCAATCATAGGGTCAGTTACCAAATTGTGCTTTCTAAAAGTAACATTTGCTCGGTATTTAGGTTTGATCGTGGCGCAGGTATCTTGAAAATCAAAATAGTATTCCATTCCGGTATTTGGGAAAAACTTCAAAAAAGGAACAAGGTATTGCTTGAGCAACAGAAGTGAATATTCTCCTTTTACTGCTTTATTTAAGGCAGTCGTACTCAAATCCGTGGCTGTTAATCTGGCACTATGGAGCATGCCTATTGCCTCTAAAACAAATGCCATAGTATAAACCTCTTCGCCTGTGGAACAACCTGCGTGCCATATATGTAAATTTTCTCTTCCTAACCTTCTTAAAACATTATCTCTTAACTTTATCCAAACATCAGGGTTTCTGAAAAGTTCTGTAAGATTTACAAGCAGATTATCAATGGCATTTTTAAAAAAATCCTTATCCTTTAAAATGACCGACCACAACTCAATAATGGTTTTCATCTTGTGCTCCATCATGAGCCTTATGATTCCCCTCTTCAGAGAAGTGCGCTCATAGTTGGTAAAATCTAATCCATAACGATTATTGATCGCCTGCATTAACGCAGTAAGTTCCTCATCACTTATAACATCAGTACTTAAAAAGACCATACAGCCTGTGCTTTAACAGAGGATTTATATAAGAAATCCATAATTGCGGCTACATCTACTACCGGACAAACATTTCCTGAACCTAGTATGGTCGATCCACTAAAAAGCTTACTACTATCCAACGGTCTGGGCAATTTTTTCTCGATGATTTCTTTCTGTCTTAGGAGTTTATCCACCACTAGCCCCATGTATCTGCCCGAGTGCTTTGCCATGATCACACTGATTTGTTCCTCGGCTGCCAGACTCTTTAATCTTTCATTGAATAATCTTGAATTGGTAAAGGATTTAATATCTTTAGCTTTGAATAAATACGCTAAGAAGATCAAAGAGACCGATTGATCATTGTAATTGATCATCAGACTATTACCGATGTTGTGAATGTCTTCTTTCTTGTAATAATTGACGGATTCAATGTAAGTAAGGGGGATAGCATATTCCTGCGAACTTACCTCAAAAAGTAAAGAACCTTTCAATGCTAATGAAGAGGGTAGTACCAAATGAAAGGAGCTTCCTTCCCCAATTTTGGTATCAATAAGCACTTGCCCTCCAATGCTTTCAACGGATCTTTTTACTATGTCCATTCCAACTCCACGACCGGATATCTCGGTCACTTTCTCAGCACTTGAGAACCCCGGCTCAAATATGTATCGAATGATTTCTTGTTCCGAAAGCTTATCAGCAGAGCTTTCGGTAATCATTTTCTTTGCAATGATCTTCTCCTTAATTTTATCGGAGTTGATCCCTCTGCCGTCATCGCTTACGGAAAGAACTACATTGTCTTTTTCCAGGTTGGCTTCCAGCGTTACGGTAGCCATAGCAGGCTTTTTTGATTTTTTTCTCTCTTCCATGCTTTCAATCCCATGAGAGACCGCATTCCTGACAACGTGTACCAGAGAATCGCTGATGATCTTGAGAATGTTTCTGTCAATTTCAACTTCAGTTCCTTTCAATCTTAACTTAACATCCTTCTTTTCCGATACTGCGGCATCTCTCAAAACACGGTGAAATTTGTTGAAAAGAAAGCCCATCTGCACCATACGTGCACTCATAATTCCATAATGAAGGTTTGCCGAAATTCGTTTCAGCCCTTCGAACTCAAGTGTGCTTTGTCCTTTATTTTCAAAATGAGAAATTAATCTATCACGCTCTATTACTAACTCTCCTACCACGTTAAGTAACTCATCCATTTTTCTTACCGGAATTTGGACTACCTCCGCAAATGTGATGGATGAATCCTCAGCATCTCCTTTCTTATCCTGATCTTCCGATCCCAATTCAGGTTCTTTATGTTCTTGATTTTTTGCATTTTTTTGTTGTTGTCTTTGCTCTCTTGCGTTCTTTAAAAAAACCGCAAGCTTGGTTTTAATGCCTAAATAAGAAACTTTTTCTCCCGAATTAAGGCTGTTGATTAAGGCCCCCAACTTATCATTAGCACGGAAGAGGCTGTCAACTAACTCTGCATCAGGAGCAACTTCATTCTCTTTAATTGCGCCAAAAATATCTTCCATCACATGAGCCAAATCAGCGATACTTTCGTATCCCATTCCGAGGGCGTTCCCTTTTAAAGTATGGATTATCCGGAATATATTGGTTATTACTTTTTTGTTCTGATGATCCTTTTCAAGATCAACAAAAAACTTGTTTAACTGCTCGGAAATTTCAAGTGCTTCAGTAAGAAACAGCTGTTGATATTCTTCTTCTTTGGATTTCAACTTAAAGTTTTTTTAAAAGATAGTTACCAATCTCTTTAATGTCTAATTCCAGATCAATTGCACCGGATTCAACAGCTGCCTTTGGCATACCATAAATAACACTCGAAGCTTTATTCTGAGCAATCGTAAATGCCCCCTGAGTTTTTAGCGACTTCATGCCCTCTACTCCGTCTTTACCCATTCCTGTTAGGATTATTCCAACCGATTTGTCTGCATAAACCGTGGCAATACTTTTCATCATGGCATTAATTGACGGATTATTATATTCTCTGAATACCCGGTCTGTGAAATCAACCTTAGCAACATCATCCTCTTTCTTTAAAATGAGATTTGAGTGACCGGGACAAAACATAATTGTCCCGGGTTTTGGCTCCATATTCCTGACAGCCTCCACTACATCTAACTTGGTAAGTGAATTTAATCTCTGAACAAATGGTGGAATAAATGCCCGCGGCATGTGCTGACATATTATTACCGGAATATTGAAGTCAGAGGGAAGAATGGTTAATATTCTTTCAAGTGCAGTCGGGCCGCCTGTAGAAGCTCCAATGGCAATAATATCATACTTACTCTTTTTTCTAAATGATGTGACTTTAAGCTGTGTTTCCGGCTTTTGGTCAACAATCTTTTTAGGCTTTGCCCTAGCTGCACTTTTTACTTTTTGAACAAGTTCACTTCGAATGTCACGCATCTTGGATTTGTTTCGATTCGGCTTATTCATGTAGTCAACCGCTCCATTTTTGAGGGCTTCAAAGACAGGCTGGAGGTTGGTATTTCCGACAGAGCTCAGAATTAAAATCGGTGTCGGGCACTCTTCCATGATGGACTTTACTGCATATAAACCGTCATACTCTTCCATGTTAAGATCCAGAATGATCAGATCAGGATGAAGTTCCATCACCTTTTCTTTTGCTTCCAAACCATTGATCGCCGTGCCTATTACCTCAATTGACGAATCTTCCGATAGCATATCGGAAATGAGCAGCCTCATAAAAGCCGAATCATCGACAACAAGTATTTTCAACGTATTACTCATTCGCCTTCTCCAAAAGACTGTCGGGAATTACAATCGCTTTTTCATTTTTGATCAGTTGGATGATGTCCAAATAATAGATCAATTGCTCATCGTATTGAATAATACTCTTGATGTAAGACGCATCCGGTATGGCATCCTCAATTACCTGCATATCGCTTGACATATCATTACCATTTACTTTCAGGGTAGAGGGAAGAACACTTAAAGTAAGGCAAGCGTTTATCTTTCTGCTATTTAACACCAGTAAATATCTAGGAAAATCATCGCCTTTCACCTTGAATTTATCCGCTAAATCAAAGACAACATAAGTATTTCCACGAACGTTAGCAATGCCCTTTATGTGTGAAGGAGTGTTTGGTGTTTTCGAAATCTCAGATATCGGCACTACTTCCTTTACATTATCGATCGCTATGGCATAACGCTCTCCACCAATCTGCATGATGACAAACTGAATATTCTTGTCCTTGAGTGCCGCTACTTCTTCTTTATACTTACTTCGGAGGTTTTCCTTACGTTTTAAAAGTTCTTGGGCTATATAAACAGGCAGCCTGATATTAGTTATTTGTTCGGAGAACCCCTCTTGTTTGCAGAAAGTTTCGGATTGCTGATCGGCCTTAATTTGCTTAGCCGGTTTTTGAATAATCCTTTTTGAGGACTTTTTTGTAGAAGTTTTTTTAGAGATGGATTCTTTCAAAGAGGGTTTTGCTTCTTTCTTCGATCGAGGGAATTTTTTCTTAATCTTTTTATCCGTTATAGAAGGGTTGGTCTTTTTAAATTCCTCTTTTGACTTAACCGCCTGCTTACCTTTATCTCCTTTAGCGGGTATGAGTTTTTTCTTTTTTAAATTATCTCCAAGAGCCATTACAATTAGATTAACCGGGTTATTTCTGTCGCAAAAGCCTTGTAATCCACAGCACTATTTGAATTAGGAGCGTATTCAACAACACTTTTACCAAATGAAGGCGATTCTGATGCTTTCACATTATTTCGAATCATGCTTTTAAAAATTCTAAGGTCATAGTTTTCTTTGATATATTCCCTGATCTCACCACTCAGTTTTCTTCTTTTATCTACCATAACCGGAAGTATACCAAGAATTTGTAATTCTTTATTGTAGCTGGCATTTATCTTTTCAATTGTCTCAATTATCTGGTCCAGGCCTTGAAGACTCAGTACTTCCATAAGCATTGGAATGATTACATACTCGGAAGCATAAAGAGCGTTAAGAGCCAAAATGGATAGCGATGGCGGACAATCAACCAGAATATAATCATAACTACTTTCCAATGATTTTAACTTCTTACTCAAAACACTGTGACGAGCATCCATTTCTCCAAGAGCAAGCTCAACATCAACCAATCGCATATCCGAGATAACAATACTGAATCCTTCACTCTCCAACAAAACATCGGAAATTCGGTTAGTGTCTTCCAATACATCCACGATGGTCGTTTCAGACTCCAAACCTAAACTATAGCCCAGGTTTCCCTGCGAATCCATATCAATTGCCAATACATTCTTACCCAATTTTGCTAATGCGCTGCTTAAATTAAGTGTGGTAGTGGTTTTCCCGGTTCCTCCTTTTTGATTTACTACGGATATAATTGGCATCGAAGCAAATTAAGAGTTACCAGTATTCGACAGTTTAAATTTTGAAACTTCCTCTTTTAATTCCTGGGAGATTTCGGTTACGTTCTGAGATTTTTCGGTATAACTTTGCATTCCTGCGGAGAGCTCTGCGGCTGAGCTGGCGACCTGCTCGGTTCCGGCTGCTGTTTCTTCTGCAATTACAACGATACTCTCCGTTATGCTGACTACATTTTTAATACTCTCAATTTGTTCCTTCGAAGATTCCAGTATTTGATTAGATATGCTTAGGTTTTGATTTCCTGCTATAGTAATTTCTTTAAAAGCATTAGATGCGTCATTTGAAGCCTGCTCGCCGCCAAGAATACTTTCGTTCATTACCCCTATAATCTTTGCAGCGGAAGCGGTATCTTGCTGAACGTCTTTTACAAGTTTCTCAATTTCTCTTGCTGAATTACGTGAATCTTCCGCCAGCTTTCTTATTTCTTCAGCAACTACGGCAAACCCCCGCCCGGCATCACCGGCTTGAGCAGCTTCTATGGCAGCATTCAATGCAAGAAGGTTAGTTTGTGAAGCTATATCAGTAATGATTCCTAAAACTCTGGTTATCTCTTCCGAACGATCCGTCAATATTTTAATTGATTGATTGGTATCATTGGCGAAGGTCTTAATATCCTTCATGCTGAAGCCAACTTTATTTACCATTTTAAGCCCTTTTTCGGAACTTTCCGATACCATGTGAGCCGCCTTGTTAATCTCCTCTGACTTGTCGCCCATGGTATTAGCTGATGAGAGGATATTCTCTACAAGGTTTGAAGATTCATCCACTTTACTTACCTGGTTTTGCGCACCGCTGCTCATCTCTACAATTGCTGAAGCAATTTCACCGGTATTAACATTCATTTCTTCGCTTGCTGATAACATTTCGTTGGATGAGTCACTAATAACACTCGCACTTTCAAATATTCTTCCTAAAAGTAAATTCAAGTTGTCCAGAGCTATGTTAAGATTTCTGGTCAAGTTGAGAATGTCTCCCTTAGCCTCTTCTGTGTATCTGACGGACAAATCTCCGTCTGCCATCGAGTTAGCCATCTTACTCAAAATGCTCATCGGTTTTGAAACGGAATCAAGTAGCGTATTTATAGAGTCACTCAGTTCCCGCCAAGCCCCTTTTTTACCTTCTAGCGTTATTCTGGTAGATAAATCTCCTTCTTTTCCCCCATGCTGTACTACCTCATTCGTTTCATTAATTACAATTCGAAGGTTATCCCTCATCTTTAACAAGGAATTCCCCAGCATATCCTCTTTGCCTGCGCTTTCAAAATCAGCCGTCAAATTTCCTTCACCTATCTGCCTGGAAAACGCTGATTTTTTATTGAGTTCA
This sequence comes from Ekhidna sp., assembly GCA_014323825.1. GTDB lineage: Bacteria > Bacteroidota > Bacteroidia > Cytophagales > Cyclobacteriaceae > Ekhidna. The sequence continues at coordinate 24,271 of JACONI010000001.1, forward strand.
AACGTCAGTCTATTCACAGAAGCTGCTATTTCTCCAATTTCATCCGTCGATTTTACTTCAATTTGTTTAGACATGTCAAGTTCGCCCCGAGCTAAACCTTTCAATAAAGTGTTTGAACTGTCTAATGAATCGCTTATACCTTTTGATATTTTCCAAATAATTATTGTTAAAAGTGTCAGCCCGCCCAAACCGATAATTATTGTGAGCAGCAAGGTTTTGTTAAAGTCATCCGTAATTTCTCTTGTGGGCACTACTACGACAGAAGCCCATGGGTAATCACTCCTTCCAACCGGTATGGAAGCGATTGAAACATAAACTTCCTCACCGAGAGTTTGGTCATAGGAGATGAAGGATTCCGAATCTCCACTCCGGATTTTAGCATAAACCTGCTCCTCTCGTCCATTCATAATGCTTAAAGTGTCTAACGGAAGATTAAAATAAGATACTTCCTTAGAGGCCACGATTTTTCCCCCGTATGTTAAAAGAAGAGCGTAGGCATCTTCGTAATACGCTACTTCCGATATCTCCTGAAAATCTTCCACTGACAGATCAACTCCGATCACACCGACAAATTTTCCATCAACTTCCATTCTTATAGTAGGAGATATTCCTAACAGTGAATCTCTGCTATCGGATTCATAATCGTAATCAAGATACCAATAAGGCTCACCCAAAAGCTCTTCAAGATCATCCTCAGCTTTGAATCTCTCATAACCCGGGCTTGCTTTCCTGCCGTCAAGTTCGGCAAGTTCGGAAGAGGATTTCACCTGCCCTCCACTCATGTAAGAATTGTACCTCTCTCTTCCGTAAGATTTATCCCAATTCTCATCAATAAATTCAAGCTGCCAGCTCATCCAGGTTGCATCGTATTTGGGATAGAGTAAAAGCACTTGATCTAAGAGTTTCTTTCTCCTTATATCCCGTTCTTCTTTAGGAAGATAGGTCATGTCTTCAACGGCTGCTCCCATTATTCTGGAAACAGCCATGTCCTCATCAATGATGGCTTTGATTTCATTTGCTTTTTCTCTTGCAAAAGAGTCAGCGGTCTTTTTGGCTTCGGTAATTGCACTGGATCTTAAATTGTAACTAATGTATCCTAGTGTGACGGTGTAAATGACTATTGTTGCTCCTAAAATGAGCAACAGCATCTTTTTTCTTATTGTAAAGTTCTTAAACATATATTATTAGGTTAATTCCAGCTTTTCAAACCGGTAAATTCCTGATTCGATATCATATCCGGTACGTTCAAAAGCATGATCATCCGCTTCTCCAATTTAATGATTCCTTGAATGAATTTTTGCCCGGCCGCTGATTTGAGGGAAGAAACGCTCAATTCTTCTACCTCATTATCAGATACCATAAGTAAGTTAGGCACTTCTTCAACAGAAATGGCCATTTTAAATTCATCATGATCAAGCACTAAAAGATAATTACGCTCAGTGTTCGTTACAACACCTTTAAAGAAACACGCAAGATCCATCAAGCCATAGATATTTCCTCTGATATTAGCCATGCCCAAGATATAATCAGGCATTTGCGGGATGGATGCCGGCTCACTATATTTTACCACTTCCCTGATGATATTTACCGGAATAGCATATTCTTCCGACCCTGCTTTAAAAACACAATATTTATTTATTATATTATCATCCTCTCCATCAGCACGATCAGTGTCAATAGCTTTTTCTTTAAAATCAGTCTTTTCACTTTCTGCTTTTAGCAGCTGATCCTCTCGAACGTCTTTTTTTTTCTTTACGCTAAGATTCATCCCAAGTGCCATGTTCGCTTTTGGTAAAATTACAAAAATGAAGAAAATTAAGGACTCTTACTAATAATAAATAAGCTAACCCATTTTGTTTTTTAAATAATGCTGATTTGATATTTTTTGTAACATTTTCAATGTTTTATGATTAAAATAATTTACTGATAATCAGTAAGATGAACAACTTTTTTATTTTAAATGATGATGTACGTAAAGAAAAAATCAAAAAAAAATAAGATTTACATACAACAAATCAAAAAACTTATATACCTTTGCATTTTTAAAACATAAAATATAATGAGCTATGAGCACGTTAAATAAAAAAAGACCAAAAGACATCATGAATAAGAAGAACACGTCATATACACTGCCGAAAGGGCTGTACGAACCTAATTTAATCCCCCCCCCCCCCTATAGTATAATATTATCTCTAAAAAGTACCTTTTTAATAATCTCCGCACTTTTCCTCGCAATCTTCGGGCAGGCGCAGACCGAACCTGAACCCAAACCCTTCATCACCACATGGGAGACCAAAACTCCTAACGAAACCATTATCATACCTACAGTCAGCGGGGAAAACTACAACTACTCCGTAAAATGGGGGGACGGCAAGGCGGATAAAAACACTTACAACGGAGATGCTTCCCATTCCTATACTACGGCAGACACCTACACCGTCACCATCACCGGAACCTTCCCACGTACCCGATTTGGAGAATTTAAATCCGGAATTTTTACAGCACTCACTGCGGCGGGGCAGATACGTTCCGTCAAACAGTGGGGGGATAACCAATGGACTTCCATGAAAAGAGCTTTCAGTTCTTGTAACAACCTCACCATTGCCGACGAGGCAGGCATACCGAATCTTTCCAACGTGACGGATATGACAAGCATGTTTTCTATTTCTTTCTTCAACGGAGACCTCAGCGAATGGGACGTAAGCAAGGTGACGAATATGGAAGGCATGTTTAATCTGTCTTCCTTCAACCAAGATATCAGCACATGGGACGTGAGCAAGGTGAAGAATATGAAAGGCATGTTTTTTCAGTCTTCCTTCAACCAAGATATCAGCACATGGGACGTGAGCAAGGTGAAGAATATGGAAGGCATGTTTTTTCAGTCTTCCTTCAACCAAGATATCAGCAAGTGGGATATCAGCAGCGTGATGAATATGAGTAACATGTTTTTCGACAATAACTCCATGTCTTCCGAAAACTACGATAAACTGCTGATCGGGTGGAGCACATTAGACGAAGCGGCGGGCGAGAGTGAAATCCCCCCCGGCATCACTTTCGGCGCACCGAATAAGTACTCCTGTAGAGGAAAAGCGGGAAGGGATGTACTTACCGGCACGCATTCCTGGACTATCACAGGTGATGAGTTAGTCCCGATAAGGACGGACGCAGCCTCCCTCTCGGAAGTGACCTCACAATGTAAAGTCACTGCCAATGACCTCACCACCCCCACGGCTAAGAGCAGCTGCACGATAGGAGAAGGAACAACGGTCACGGCTGCGCATGATGTCAGTACGTTCCCCATTACCGAAAGCACCCTCATTACGTGGACCTATACCCATAACAGTAAAAGCATTGTACAAACACAGACCGTAACCATAACAGAAGACACCACCGACCCCCTGCCTGGTATGGATTTGGAGGCACTTACCGTAGATTGTGGCGAGATCACCTCCGGAGATGACCTGAACCTGAAAGCACCCACCGCTACGGACAATTGCGATGGCTCCATCATGGGCTCGCACAATATCACCGATTTCCCCATCACCTCTGAAATCACCATCACCTGGACCT
>JACONI010000001.1:27860-41045 GCA_014323825.1 Ekhidna sp.
ACACCGACGAGGCCGGCAATTCGTCCGAGCAAACGCAGACCGTGACCATAGACGATACCGAGGCTCCTAGAGTTACAGGGAGCTTAACTACGGTTACCGCACAATGTCCGATCAATGCGGAAAATGAACTGACCAAACCTGATGCCCCCGCAGACAACTGTAAAGGGACGGTCAACGTGGCACTCAAATCCGGCACCAACTTCCCCATTCAGGCCGGCACCACTACTATCACGTGGGTATATACCGACGAGTCCGGAAATACGTCCGAGCAAATGCAGGAAGTAATCATAGACGACACTAAGGCTCCGGTGCCTGATAAAGAGAACCTGATGCCGTTTTCAGCCTGTTCACAAGTCAGTAGGGCTGACCTGAACGCTCCCACCGCCATGGACAATTGCGACGGAACGCTTACGGCAGAAGCAGATGCCTCCTTCCCCATTACCGAAAGCGGAACCGTCACATGGACCTACACCGATAAAACGGATAATACCGCTGAACAAATGCAGGAGGTGGTCGTGAGTGACGATGTGCTGTTACCTAATGTAACTTCATTGCTTCCAATTAACGCACAGTGTGAGGTCGCTTCCTTGAATGCTCCCACTGCCAGAAATTGTGCGGGAAATACCCTCACGGCTACGCCTGATGTTGTCCCACCGATTATGGCAAGTACCACCATCACGTGGACCTACACCGACGGCAGCAAGACCGCCACGCAAACGCAGGAAGTGACCATCGTCGCCGACACCGAGGCTCCGACAGTTGCAGGCACCTTGGATGCCATTACCGCACGGTGTTCGCTGGCGGAAGCAGACGTGACCGCTCCCAAAGCCAATGACGTTTGCGACGGGCAGATCACTGCTACTACAAATGCCACGTTCCCCATTACGTCCAAAACCACGATCACGTGGACCTTCACCGATAAAGCGGATAATACGGCTACACAAACGCAGGCGGTGACGATTACTCCCTGTGTGCTGAGTGTGGCAGACGATGCGTTGGAAGCAGTGGTCTTCCCCAATCCTTCGGGGCGTTACGTGGAGGTGCAGTCTCCCGTGGAAAGCCCGATCCGCATCCTGAGCGTGGGTGGGGAGTTAGTACTGAAAAGCACCACGAACACGAGGATAGATGCAGCCTCCCTGCGGAGCGGCCTGTACCTGATACAACTGCCGGACGGGCATCTGCTGAAGTTTGTGAAGAAGTAAAGGTTTTCTGCGGCATTCTTGTAACAGGGTACTGTTTTTCCTCATCGCCTCTCCGGGTGTAGTTATGTAACTACTGCCTGTCTTGAAAAGGATTGATTTTAGGATTGGCAGGTTTTTTATCCATTAGATTTCTATGGCAGCCTCGGGTTCCCCTTTTTTATGATGCTATCCTGGCCGGGTTGTATAAAAATGTATCCGAGGTAAATGCCAAAGCAAACCGGCTGTAGATAGCATTTGTATTGCTCAATCACCGTTCAGTATGATATGATTTTTGAAGTTGAGAAAGTAAAATATGACTTCATTGCTGCTATTTCATGCGAGTTGATTACTTTTAAGGATTCTAACATTTAACACTAACTGAAAATATGAATAAAGGAAACCTACTTCTAATTACGATTGTCGCCTCGCTAGGCGGTTTGCTTTTTGGATATGACACGGGGGTGATCAACGGAACCCAATTTTACTTTAGCAAATATTTTGAACTGACCGGTGGTACTAAAGGGTGGGTAGTTGCAAGTGCTTTGCTGGGTTGTTTTTTTGGTGCACTTGTGGCAGGTTCATTAAGTAAAAAAATTGGCAGGAAGAATTCACTCATTATCTCTGCCATTCTGTTTACGCTCTCAGCTTGGGGTTCCGGGCTGCCCTCTTTTCTCCCACAGTCAGTAGATTTACTGGTAATTTTCAGGATAATCGGAGGTTTGGGAATAGGAGTGGCCTCTATGAACGCACCCACCTACATTGCCGAACTCTCTCCTGCTGCCATTCGGGGGAAGATGGTGACCTACTATCAACTGGCAGTTGTCGTCGGTTTTTTCATTGTTTTCCTTGCAAACTATCAAATAGATCAATCCGGAGATGATGAATTCGACCTTAGCCAGGGATGGCGATTAATGTTTTGGTCCGAGTTGATCCCGTGTATTATCTTCTTATTCTTACTTTTCTTGGTTCCGAAAAGCCCTCGCTGGTTGATTATGGTTGGAAGAAGGGAAGAGGCAGAGAATATATTGTCCAAACTTCACGGACAGGAAATGGTAGCAAAAGAAGTTGATGAAATAACGGATTCAATTGAAAAGGCAGATTCCGGTGGCGGGATTGGCACCCTTTTCAAAAACAATAAATTCTTATTCATCTTGTTAGTAGGGTCCGCCATTTCTGCCTTGCAGCAGTTTACCGGTATTAATGCGGTACTCTACTATGGTGCTGATATTTTTGAAAAAGCCTTAGGTTTTGGGGAGGAGGATGTACTCGGACAGAATGTACTTCTGGCGGGAGTAAATCTCGTGTGTACCTTCATCGCCATGGGTACGGTAGATAAGCTTGGACGTAAACCGCTCATTTTTGCGGGTTCAGCAGGCATGATTATCGGCTTTCTGATGCTGGGGCTTACCTTAAAATTTGACCAGGTTGGGATCGTTTCTTTACTTGGTGTTTTGATTTTTATCGGGTCATTTGCTTTATCAATGGGTCCGGTGGTTTGGGTGCTATTATCTGAAATGTTCCCTAATCAAATCAGAAGTGTAGCCATGTCCATTGCAGTAGCCGTTCAGTGGGCAATGAATTTCCTGGTTTCGCAATCGTTTCCTGTTTTGGTAGAGAGTGAGGTTAACACTGGTCCGTTTTGGAATGGATCTCTTCCATACTTTATCTTTATCTTTTTTATTGCTTTGATTATTTTCGTTACCTATCAATTTGTCCCTGAAACAAAAGGTAAATCACTGGAAGAGTTAGAAGAAATCTGGGATTAATTTCACTAATTTTTACGTGCTAAACCGTTAGATAGCATTGATATTTGACTTTGACATCAATCTTCATCATAATTGAACTCAACTTTGCTTTGAATGAGGATTTCATTTAGCACCTCTTTGAGGTTTCCCTTCTGCTCGGACTTGGTTAAATGATCCTTCAAAATTGGTATGTTAATTACTTCTTCAATGCAATCCATATATTTTTTTACAATAGATTCTATGTGAAATGTTTCTTTAGCTTTTTTCTCCATTTGATCTCGAAGTTCATTAACATCCTCTTCTGTTTTAATTATAAATGTCAATGGAAATCTTTCAAGTTTATCAATATCTAGAAAATACTTCTTTAAGTCTGTGGTCTCTGTAACTTGAAAAAATCTTCCTAAGGGTTTCATAACAAAATCAATCCCACCGTCATTTGCATTTGTTCTACCTGTTTTGTATAATGTAAGATGTTCCTCTGTTAAATCATCTAATTCATAACCCCAATGAATAGATTGATTCAAATACGAATATTTTAATATTGAATAACTCACTATTTCAAAGACTCTGGCATCAATATTTGGTTTTAGCAAGTCAATTATAAAATTCTCGACTTGATCATTATCCTTTGTATTAAGCGTTTTTAATCTTTCAATAGTTTCAATAAATAAGTTGAAGGCATTTTGACGAATTGCTACATACTCATTGATAATTTGTATGATAGAACTTGCGAGATTGATTATCGTATTACCGGATTTCTGCTTAATCAAACCCTCATTAATCCAATACCTGTTGGTACTTGTATCTCTTATAATTGGTATGTGATCTGATGTTGGAAAGAACTTCTTAAATTCTTCATTCATTCGATGATTTAATCCATGGTTTTGCAACTTTGATCCAAAAGGAAGCGCTTTTTGCCTTTTGAGAAGATCACTAAACTTTGCACCATTATACATGGAATAATTTCCGGTTTTATCAAATCCATTGTTTATGTAATCCTCAACAAGTACATAGATAGCATAAATATTAGCATAACTTGCTCTTGATTTAGAGCCTCTTTCGGCAGCTTTAGTTTTATTGATTATATATTTAATCAGTTCATTAGATTTTAAAAAGTCTAATAAGTCATTGCCATGATTCTCCTGAAGTATTTGGAGAATTCTATTTGAAAACTTGCTCATTGGTCAAATAATCCCGGAATAAGATCAGAATGAGCATTTCTTACCTCATACGACTTTAAAGGCTTTTCCAACTTTTCACCATTTAATTCTTCTAAAATTTCAATCCTTCTCAGACCGGTTTTTACATATTCATTATTAAGCTCAATACCTATAGTTCTCCTTTTCAATTTTTGACCAACGAATGAAGTGGTAAAAGTCCCCGCAAAAGGGTCTAAGATCACATCTCCTTCATTTGAACTTGCCCGGATGATTCTTTCCATTAAAAGTATCGGTTTCTGTGAAGGGTGATCTTCATACTCTTCCATGCGATATCTAACTCTTGGATACTCCCACACATTTCCGGGAATTTTTTTTGTATTGTAAAGTTGAGGCGGATTTTTTCTATAGTCTATAAGTTTACGTTTAGCTCCTGTTTTAGCCTCAATAAGAATATCGTCTGAATTAAAAGTATAATTTTCTTTATTTTTAACGCAATACAGTATGGGCTCATACATAGAACCATAGTATTTTCTTGCCTGCACTCCGGAGCTATCATAACTCCAAACAATCCTAGATAATATGTTTAGTTTATTTCTTAAATACAGGTCATAGTAAGGCATAAATTGAGTGGCTGTCATGATATAAAAGCTACCGGATTTATTTAATTTTTGAATGCACAGATCCATCCACTTATACGACCATTCCAAATACTCTTCATCACTCTTCCACTTATCCTTAATTCCTTTAAAATCCTTTCCAATGTTGTAAGGAGGATCAATAAAAATTAAATCAACCGAATGGTCAGGGATAACCTTTGAGTGTAAAACCTCCAACGCATCCCCGTGAATTATCTGATGTCCATTTTTTTCAAACAGTTGCACTTATATTATGGTTATTCCTAAATACTAATTAATATAAGCAATATAAGCACTCGGAAATTAAAGAATCCGGATTAGCACCTTTGTTATTTCTTTTTTCGGATAAAAAATTCGGAAGATCATAGATTTTGATGGTGTGTTGGCATTATGTGATCTGTAAATGGGCTTAGGTGTATTGGTTATGGTCTGTTTATTTTGAAAATTAGGATACATAGGACATTATCAAACTTATGGTAAATTTTTTCCCCTTCCTTGTGGTCAAGGGTTGTGTACTTAAATCCCTTACTCTGAAAATTTCCTCCGGTTACCATTTTCCTGTATTGAAAACGGTAGTTGTCTATCTCTTCAAAGTCTTCTTTAAATTTATTTTTGCCACAGGATGCTGACAAGTAAGCATAATGAATTTCTACATGCTAAACCGTCAAGCAGCACTGATATTTGACTTTTAACTTGCCATTAAAGAAGCTACGGATTTACTTACTCATGTAATCAAGCGTCAGTCCCATCATGGTTTTCATTCCAAGTGCCATGCCTGCATCGTCTACATAAAAATCGGGTGTATGATGTCCGGCGACGGTAGTAGGGTCGGTGCCTTCGGGACATCCGCCAATGAAGAAGAATAATCCGGGCACTTCCTTTTGATAAAAAGAAAAATCCTCGGCTCCGGTAATCGGCTTGATGATTTCCACATTCTCTTTACCTGCTATTCGCTCCAAAGTAGGGAACATCTGCTTATATAAACCGGTTTCGTTATAAGTTACGGGATAGCCTTCGTCAATCCAAATCTCAATTTCTGCATTGTTGGCTTCTGCTGTTTTGGTAGCAACTTCCCTAATACGTTGAAGTATGGAAGTTCGCATAGCTGCGTTGAGCGTCCGGATGGTCCCAAGCATATATAAATCCTCCGGAATGATATTGTAACGCACTCCTCCGTGTATCGCCCCTATGGTAATGACCGCAGGAGCTTCCGTAAGCTCCATGTTTCTACTAATAATCGTTTGCAGGTTATTAATAATCTGTGCAGCGGTGACCACCGGGTCTATTCCGTTCCAAGGTCTTGAACCATGTGCCTGCTTTCCTTTAATATCTATTCTCATGGAATTTACCGCTGCCATGATGCCCTCAGATCTTACTTTTAGTTTGCCTACGGAAGTTTGAGCATTAATATGTAAACCAAAGATGGCATCTACGTCCGGATTTTTCAGCACCCCTTCTTCTACCATCAACTTAGCACCGCCTTCCTCTCCTCTAGGTGCACCCTCCTCTGCCGGCTGGAAGATGAACTTAACCGTGCCCGGCACTTCATCTTTCATTTTCCATAGCATTTTTGCCACTCCCAGTAAGATGCTGAGGTGAGTATCGTGCCCACAAGCGTGCATTACCGGTACTTCTTCACCGTTGTATTCACCCGTCATATTAGAAGCCCATGGAAGTTCCACACGTTCTTTAACAGGTAATCCGTCAATATCTGCTCTCAATCCAACGACAGGGCCGGGTTTGCCTCCTTTGAGTACGGCTACCACACCTGTTTTTGCCACACCTGTTTGCGGCTCATATCCAATCTCTTTTAAAATGGAAGTGATGCGTTCGGCAGTCTTGAACTCCCGATTGCTGAGCTCTGCGTTTTGATGGAACCAGTGGCGCCATTCTATGACTTCCCGCTCTGTTTGTGCAACCATTTTTTCAATTTGTTTATCAAATTTTTGACTCACGGCCGATAGTGAAAGGCATAGTACTACTGCTGTTGAAAGGTACTTCTTCATTATGTTTAAGTTTGATGTAAAGGAAACAATTATGAGGATAAAACTAACTATTTAATATCTTAAAAACTGATTTTTAGCGAAGTTTTTCTGAAGAAAAGTTATTTGATTGATTCTACACTCGGTACTACTCTTATCCTCTACAAAAGGGGGAAAGGTTTTATACATCCGCTCATTAAACCTTGGTGCAAATGAAATGGCATCCAAATATATCCATTCCTACTTTATCAATTTTTTCATTTAGAGAAGAGGTTATATTTAACAATGCAATACAAAGCTCTAAATCCGTCTTTCCAATTTATCTTTTTACCTTCTTCATACGTTCTCCCGTAATATGAAATGCCGACCTCATAAATTCTAACTTTGGGTATTCTGGATATCTTAGCGGTAACCTCAGGTTCAAACCCAAATCGCTTTTCTTTTAAACTTAACGATTTAATCATATCTGCTTTAAATAACTTATAACAAGTTTCCATATCTGTTAGATTGAGGTTTGAAAACATATTTGACAGAAATGTTAAAAATTTATTCCCCAGGGAGTGCCAAAAGAATAAAATACGATGAGGATTACCTCCTAAAAATCGGCTTCCATAAACGACATCTGCAAAGCCTTCGGATATTGGTTTCAGAAGGTGATTATATTCGTGCGGATCATATTCTATGTCCGCATCCTGAATAATAATATAATCCCCTGTCGCTTCTTTAATTCCTGTATGTAAAGCGGCTCCTTTACCTTTATTTTTTTCATGACGATAACAATTAACTTCTTTGAACTCACTTGAGAGTTCTTTCATAATTTCAAACGTAGAATCTTCTGAGCAATCATCCACGATTACAATTTCTTTCGAGAAGTGATTGATCAATGCTACTTTTAGCACCATTCTAACAATACGCTCTAACGTAGCTTCTTCATTATATGCAGGAATTATAATTGACAACTTCATCACTGAGCGTTTAAAATAAGATGGGTCACATTTTGATCACCTTCGTAGTCTAATCTCAAGGATTGTTGCATATCAGATTTAGCCCGGGTGTAGTTTTTAAGAAGATAATATCCTTTAGCTCTTTCAAAATAGTACAGCCCTTTTTTAGGGTTTATACTGATGGCCTTGCTACAGGCATTTACACATTCCTGTGGCTGACTAAGTGCTTCATGTAATCTTCCTTTTTCGTACCACATATCCGGATAGTTCGGGTTGAGATTCAAGTATTTGTTCATATCTCCCAAAGCTTTATGCCATTGCTCTGATTGACTATATATGAGGTACCTGTTCAGGTAAATGTTAGCATAGCCCGGGTCTATTTTTTCGGCTCGGGCAAAACTCAGGAGAGCAGTATCAAAATCACCCAGCTTTGCATAAATCACTCCGCGATTAACCAAGTATTCAACATCATCAGGTTTTAATTCAATCGCTTTGTTGCAATTGAATAGTGCTTTTTTTAAAGAATCGGGATGGTTAAAATTAAAATACAATTTTGCTATGGAATTGTATGGGTTCGGATCATCAGGATTTAATTTTACGACTTGACTGTAATCGTAAAGTGCTTTCTGTGTTTCTCCTATGTCTCGGAAATAATTTCCCCTGTTTCTCCACGGTGTAGCCGTTTTGTTGTAATATTTTAACACATGTGAAAAAAGCGTTGCACTGTTCCTCCAGATTTTATTTTGTTGAAAAGTAATATAACCGTAAGAGAAGAAAGCAAGTCCGGTAAGACCTAGAACTAAAGTTTTATGTCCCGAAAATTTTTTCATTACAAATTCCAGGAAATAAGCAAAAAGGAAAAACAATCCAAAATAGGCTATGTAGGTAAATCTATCTGCCAGGAATCCTTGACCTGCCCCTACAATTTGCAGAAGTAAAATAACATTTGCGATAAAAAATGCAAGACCAAAAAATATAGTTCTCCACTTTTTGATATATGCAAATAACAAGAGAGCAGGTGTAATGATAAAAGTTACGATAGACGCATAAAAAGTCCAATCCAACGAAGAGGGGTAAGGATATAACGGAGACATTTTATATGGCAATATAGACTTTGCAAAGTATGTTGTCAGCGAAAGAGATCCAATAAACAATCTATCGATCCCGAAGTAAATCGGTTGTGTCAGGCTTCCATTTTGTCCTAGAAAATGAATACCTAATAATCCGATTGTCAAGCTCCCCGCAAAAAATGGAATTTTTCCGATAATGGATTTCATGGTTATTTTGGAATCCTTACTGAAATAGTAGTCCACTAATATTAATGAAACAGGTAAAACAACCGCTTGAATTTTTGATAATAAAGAAAGCAAAAAGGCAATGCCTATTATCAGATAATCCCTTTTTCTAAAACCCTCTTGTTTCCCTTTGATATAGTAAAATAGAGCAGCCAGGTAAAAGGCACCATAAAGTACATCCTTGCGTTCGGTAACCCAGGCCACGGATTCCACACGCATTGGATGAATGCCGAACAACAAGGCAAAGATTGAGGCACCAAGCAATCCCAATTGAAGCCTTAAACCAATCCAAAAGATAAAAAAAGTACATACCAGGTGAAGTATGATATTATTCAGGTGCCAAAACATGGGTTTATCCTGCCCAAAGAATTTCTGCTCCAAAAGAAAGGTCCAAATTGTCAGTGGGTTATAATTTCCGATTACATCACTCGAAAATATTCCTTTTGTGTTTTCCCAAAAATTGGTTTTGTTGAGGCTTGTGATCAGTTCGTTCTTGACAAAATTACTTTCATCATCCCAATTGACAAATTCGTTTTGCAGAGATGGGGCAAAGCAAAAGAAAGTTATGAGTAGAATGATTAGTAAATAATAATTTTGTTTCCTCATTTTTGGTTTTTTCTAAAAACAAATATCCTCAATAAAGTCAAACAACGTAAATATCGGATACGGAAAAAAGGCGAATTAATGGTAAAAAAACTGTTTTTAATTTAATAGTCAAACCACAAAACAAATCTCTTGGTTCTTTCACACTTTACTGAAATTTGTATGAGTCACACACTTACGTTAAACGGATTTCAAAGTACTCCGGTGAATGCCTTCAATGTATGGAATCTTGATATGGGTGCGGGGATTGGCGGAAGACTGATCAGCATGAATATAGACACAAAATTGTATTGGCCATCAGATGAGTATCCTGCTTTATGTTGGAATAAGCTGTTTAATTTACGGCTTGTTTTAGAGCTATGCCTTCGGAAATAATTGTAACAATATGTGTTGTTTTGGCGGCCGTTGTCTTGTTTGCTACCGAGATTATCTCAATTGATCTTGTTGCACTTTTAATTATTTGTTCACTTGTAATTTCGGGTGTGATTTCTCCGGAGGAGGGTGTAGCCGGATTCAGCAATAAGGCTACAATTACAGTGGCGTTCATGTTTGTATTAAGTGCCGCACTTCTAAAGACCGGAGCATTGCAGTACATCGCTCACAGGCTGTCAAAGACATTCAGATATCAGTTTAATCTAGGCATCATTTTGATGATGATTTTAATTGCGGTCATCTCTGCATTCGTAAATAACACACCGGTAGTTGCAGTATTTATTCCTGTGGTGATTCAAATTGCAAACTCTTCCGGGCAGAGTCCTTCAAAAATGCTGATCCCACTCTCATTTGCTTCAATTTTTGGTGGAATGTGTACGCTAATCGGAACATCAACAAATATTCTGGTAAGCGGGATTGCGGAGAAGGAAGGATTAGAGGCCACTTCAATCTTTGCGCTTACGCCCATGGGAATTATTTTTTTCTTTGCAGGAATCGGATACATGGTATTTGTTGGAGTGAAGCTTCTGCCGGACCGAAAACGGAATAAAGACCTAAGTATAAAATTTGGGATCAGAGACTATTTGACCGAGATTCAGCTTTTGCCTGCTTCTGATTCAGTCGGTAAAAAAATCATGGATTCTTCTCTTGTAAGGGAACTGGAAATGGACATCATTGAAGTGAGAAGAGGAGAAAACAAGTTTACATTACCACCCGGAGATTTTTATTTGAATGCGGAGGATATTCTGAAAGTCAGATTTGATGTGGAATCTATGAAAAATTTGAAGGATAGTACCAGAATACTCGGGCATAGCCCCATTAAGATTGGAGATAATGATCTAAAAGGAACGAACTCCTCAATGGTAGAGATGATTATTACGTCTAACTCAGCACTGGTTGGCAAAACACTTCGCGATGCGGATTTTAGAAGGAAGTATCGGGGCATTCCACTTGCCATCAAGCATCATAAAGATGTTCAGCATGAACACCTTTATGATGTAGAGTTAAAGGCCGGTGATATTGTATTGGCGGAAGTAAAAAACCACTACATAAAAGTGTTAAAAAAGATAGAAAAAAATCAGGATGCACCATTTGTCGTTATTTCTGGAGAGGAATCAATAGCGTTTGACAAAAAGAAATTTCTGATCGTCCTGAGTATAATTTTTAGTGCCGTCACCCTTGCAACGATTGGACTGCTTGACATAATGGTTGGAGCGATCAGTGGTGTTGCAGCACTTGTGCTATTCGGAATTATATCCATGAAAGAGACCTATCAGGCAATAAACTGGAAAATTGTTTTTTTGATAGCCGGAGCCCTTAGTCTGGGTACAGCAATGACCAATACCGGATTGGATTGGATGATTGCGAATATGCTGGTTTCGGAACTTGGGATGTGGGGGCCGGTTGCGATTATTTCAGGGCTTTACATCATTACATCCCTTTTAACAGAAGTGATGTCAAATAATGCGTCAGCAGCTCTTTTTGCTCCAATAGCAATTGCAGTTGCTCATAAAATGGGACTTAATCCAATGCCATTTTTAATGGCCGTAACTTTTGCGGCCTCCGCAAGTTTCATGACACCCATAGGCTACCAAACAAACACGATGGTGTACAGTGCCGGGCAGTATAAATTCCGGGATTTTATCAAAGTAGGAGTTTGGCTTAATCTCTTATTCTGGCTTCTTGCTACCCTGCTAATACCGGTCATCTATCCCTTCTGACCGCTGTTCCGGCTTTTATTATGCTGAAGATGAATTTTTCAACAACGATCTGATAAAACCTGTCCCGTCCTGAGATAAGTTGACAGATCTTTACTTCATTCTGTTATTATTTTACAATGATACTACATAATCCTCATTGTACTTTAACCTGCTTACCGTAATCTCGGGAGAAGTAGACAGACCAGGATTTAATCCTGCTTGTGTTGTCATCACTCATCTTAATCCTGGTCTGCTTTTACAGGTGCTTTTTTAGTCACGGATAGCGTTTGGTATTGACTCCGACAAAGTGAAAATATGCTTAGGAGCTTTTGGGAAGTTTGTAACTTTCCGGAACTTACAGTATTCATCCAAAAACAGCGGACGAGCAGGTGGTCAACAATTACCTGACAGGAGAGACAAAGCCTGATGTCGTAGTCATTATTGCAGATGCATCCAATCTCAATAGCAATCTGTTGCTTTTATCGCAGGTTTACAATTTGCAAATCCCTGTAATACTTGTGCTTCAATCAAATGGACCTGATCATTAAAGACAAACAAAATATCATTCCAGTGGATAGACGGCCTTTTCTTCAATGCGTCCAATTTCAGATAGAACAAGACTTCACCCTGTTGACGATTTTGGGTTTAACATGTACGCTCACAGGTCTGAAGTGGGTGAAGTGCCTATGGGGGTAGGGGATAGTGTTTCCAGAGGAGAAGTCCGGCATCTCTTCAGACATTCCAATGTTCCGAGCTACGGAAACAAAAAAGGCGGCTCTCCCGGAGCCGCCCTTCGCCAAAGTTGCCCTAGTCTGATTTGATGATCTTACGCCTCACCCTTTCAACACTCTTTGATACGGTCAAAAGGTAAATACCATTGGGCAGTGAGCGCATATCCAACGTTATTTCATCACCACTGCCGGTATGGATCATGCGGCCGTTCAGGTCAGTGAGTGTGGCATGTACCTCGCCCGAAGACCGCACCTGCACGAAACCGGTCGCAGGGTTCGGGAATATTTCCAAGTCAATTTCCTCTGCAAATCCTAATGGTTTTGACGTTACCTTCACATCAAACGCATCAGCAGCAGAACCTCTCTTACCATCATCAGCCGTCACGGTAATGGTGCTGATGCCTGTCCCCACATACGTAATGGTCAGGTCATTGTCGCTTACAGTTACAGTCACCACATCCGTAGCACTGCTGGTCGCAGTGTAGGTCAGTTCATCGCTATCTGCGTCAGTGAATACATTGGCCAGGTCAAGGGTGATCGGATCAAAGCCTGCCGTTTCTGCCCGGTCAGCAATCTCGTTCGTTACCGTCGGAGCAGTGTTTGACGTTACCGTCATTGTAAACATATCCTTAATAGTCCCTCCGTCTGAGTCATCAGCCGTCACAGTAATGGTGCTAGTGCCTATCCCCACATACGTAATAGTCAGGTCATTGTTGATTACATTTACGATCACCACATCCTTATCGTTGCTGGTCGCAGTGTAGGTCAAGTCATCTT
>JACONI010000002.1 GCA_014323825.1 Ekhidna sp.
CTCCGGTTCATCATCATCCCCACAAGCGACAAGGGCTAATCCGAAGGCACTAAATAGGACAATTCTTAGAAAAAATGGGGGGGGGGGGGGATAAATTAATAAATAATCTTACTATCCCCCCAATCAGATTATTCATAAAGTTAATTAAAAAAAGCATAATAAATAAAAATTAAATAGTTGAACTTAAATTATAAGGTAAAACACCTTTTTGATTAAAGGTGCAAACCTATAGTACGGAAATGTAATTATCAAGGGGTCGTCTATTTTTTTTTACTAAAAATGTAAACAGCTTAAGCGCAGCAGTTACCATGCTTCTCTAAAAAACAATACCTATTGGATTTTATATGCCGGTCGGCAGGAAAAATAAACGCACAACAATGGCTGCAAGTAATTGCTTTTAATCGCTTACCTGCTGAAAATCTGCGAGGATTTTCAGTTTGATATGTACCTACAAAGTTAAATGCTAACCCATGCAACTGCTTACAGCCGATACCTTTCCCTGTTAGTTCATTTATTCCATTCGCTTCATCAACTCTTTAAACAAGATAACCAAATCTTTTTCAGCTTCTTTGGCGATGGAGATTATTTCTTCAATATTAACAGGAGCCAAATTATCAGGATCACACTCATCGGTAAGCACTGAAATTGCGGATACCGGAAGTCCCATCTGGTTTGCAGCAATGACTTCGGGTACCGTGCTCATGCCGACAGCATCTGCTCCCATATTTCTCAAGTAACGATATTCTGCTCTTGTTTCCAGGTTTGGCCCGGCAACAGAAACGTAGACTCCCTCATGAAGCGATATGTTATTATCTTTTGCAATCTGTTTCAAAATACCATTCATTCCAGGGTCGTAAGGCCGACTCATGTCTGTAAAGATCTGACCAAATGCAGCTGCTTCACGCCCTCTCAGCGGATTTTCAGGTTGAAGATTGATGTGATCGTCTGCCAGCATTAATGCTCCCTTTTTCCAGTCCGGATTCATGCAGCCGGCGGCATTTGAGACGAGGAGCTTTTTTATTCCCAGTGCCTGCATTACTCTAACCGGAAAAACCACCTGCCCTATAGTATGTCCTTCATAATAATGGAATCGGCCTTGCATGGCCACTACTTTTTTTCCTTCCAATACTCCATACAGCAATTTTCCGCTATGGAATTCTACCGTAGCAATTGGGAAGTGTGGAATGTTCGAATATACAAATTCATGTTCAACGGCTATTTCATCAGCCAAGGCTCCAAGCCCGGTTCCAAGTATGATTCCAATCTCCGGACTGTCAAAGCTCCGATTCGCCAAAAACTTTACCGCTTCGCTTACTTTTTCTATCATCTGCATCGCTAATTCGATTCTGTTTTTTGAAATAGATTTAACCTGGTTAGAAAATTAATGTAACATTGTTAATGAAAAAAGATGGATTTAAGGCCGGGTTTAAAACAACTGACATAATGCCTAATCAACAACGGAATCAATAGCCTGTAGGATTTTCTTGCAGGCTATTTTTATTTCCTCTTTAGTAATGATTAACGGCGGGGCTATACGCATCGAGCGATCGTTAAATAAAAACCAATCTGCAACAATTCCCAGCTCAATAACTTTGTCAATGATTTGTTTACGGATATTATACGAATCAAACTCAATCGCCATTATCAATCCTTTGCTTCGAAGCGCTCTGATGGCTTTATGTTTTAACAGACTTTGAAAAAGCATTTCTTTTTCAGCAACACTACTTAAAAGATTTTCTTCCCGAATTACTTGTAGTGCCGCCAGTGAAGCAGCTGAGGAGACCGGATGGCCGCCAAAAGTAGAAATATGCCCAAGCATTGGATTGTGGGTGAATACTTGCATCACCCTGCGATTAGCAATGAAGCAACCGATAGGCATGCCGCCACCCATTCCTTTGGCGCAGGCTAAAATATCAGGAGCTATGCCATAGTGCTCAAAGGCCCAAAGTTTGCCGGTTCTTCCAAATCCACATTGGATCTCATCCAGGATGAGCAATGTGCCTGTTTTATTGCATTTTTCACGAACTGCCTTCCAGTACAATTCTGACCCAACCTTCACACCGGCTTCTCCCTGAACCGTCTCAGCAACAAATGCAGCGGTATTTTCAGTGATCAGATCAAGATCATCAATGCAGCCAAATCGAACATGTGAAACACCCGGAAGAAGAGGGCGATAGTTTTGTTTAAACTCATCGCTGTCGGAAAGTGAGAGGGCTCCGTGGGAAGAGCCATGATAGGAGTTCATACAAGCAACAAATTCAGACCTTCCGGTGTATCTTTTGGCCAGCTTCATGGCTCCTTCTATTACTTCACTTCCTGAATTGAGTAAATAAACGGAATTAAGATCATCCGGAAGTGTTTTGCAGAGTGCCTCAGCCAGCTTTACCTGAGGGCTTTGCACAAACTCTCCATAAACCATCAAGTGAAGGTATTGATCAACCTGATACTTGATTGCTTCCACCACTTTGGGATGTCGATGACCTACCGTAGATACTCCTATTCCGGAGATGAGGTCCATGTATTCTTTACCATTAGCATCTCTCATGTATATCCCCTCTGCATACATCATCTCCAGAAGGAGAGGTGTCGGGGAGGTTTGTGCTAAATGATCAAGGAAAAGTTGTCTTTGGGAGGACATATAACAAAGGTTAAGATCAAAAAATCTACTCTTTTCTTTGAATTGCTCTTTTTGCTTTCTCTACAACACTTTTTACACCTAAACCGTATTTATTCAAAAGATCAACAGGCTTACCGCTCTCACCAAACCGGTCATTTACAGCAACAAATTCTTGAGGAACCGGTTCATTTCTAACAATCGTTTGTGCAATGCTTTCTCCCAGCCCGCCTGCTATCTGGTGTTCTTCTGCCGATACAGCACAGTTGGTTTTGGCCAGCGATTTTAAAATGGCCTCTTCATCAAGAGGCTTGATCGTATGAATGTTAATGACTTCAGCAGAGATGCCTTCTTCAGCTAATACTGCTTCTGCCTCAATGGCTGTCCACAACAGATGTCCGGTTGCGAAAATGGAAACATCTGATCCTTCAATCAGAGTAATTGCCTTCCCAACTTCAAAAGGCTGACCTTCCATGAACATTGGCCAGCCCGGTCTCCCAAATCTTAAATAAACGGGGCCATGGTGTTCAGCGACCGCAATCGTTGCTGCTTTTGTTTGATGATAATCGCACGGGTTAATCACTGTAAAATTGGGCAGCATTTTGGTCATCCCTATATCTTCGAGGACTTGATGTGTTGCGCCATCTTCACCTAGTGTTAGTCCGGCATGTGAAGCACATACCTTTACATTTTTTTCCGAGTAGGCAACAGACTGTCTTAACTGATCATAAACCCGGCTGGTGGAGAAATTGGCAAAAGTTCCTGTGAACGGAATCTTTCCTGCCGTTGCGAGTCCGGCAGCAATGCCTATCATATTTGCCTCGGCAATTCCAACCTGGAAGAACCTCTCCGGAAATTCCCTACGGAAGGCTCCCATCTTCAATGATCCGGTAAGGTCAGCACATAGACCTACTATCTCCGGATTATTTTTAGCTGCTTCTAATAATCCGTCACCAAATCCTGATCTTGTATCTTTTTTAGCAGTATAAGTAAGTTTTGTATTCATTATTGGTCAGGTTTAGATCGATTAATAATCTCCTAAGGTTTCTTCAAGTTGGTTTAAAGCCTCAGCAAGCTGCTCATCATTTGGAGCCACACCATGCCACTTATGAGTGCCCTCCATGAAATCGACTCCTTTACCCATTTCTGTTTTCATTAGGATTACTTTGGGCTTTTCATTTCCGGTTTCGGATACTGCTGCTTCCAGTGTTTTGATTAGCTCTTCCAAGTTATTACCATCACATTCCGTTACTTCCCAGCCAAATGAAGCATATTTTGCTTTTAGGTCTCCCGGTGAGTTTACCTCTTTGATCGGGCCATCGATCTGCTGTCCATTGCAATCTATGGTCGCAATAAGGTTATCTACTTTGTTATGAGCAGCAAACATAGCTGCTTCCCAGATTTGGCCTTCCTGCTGTTCGCCGTCGCCCGTCAACACAAATACGTTCCTTTTATCACCATTTAATTTTTTTGCAAGTGCCACACCTATGGCAACAGACAAACCTTGTCCTAAAGATCCTGACGCAATTCTTATGCCGGGAAGACCCTCTTCTGTTGCGGGGTGCCCTTGCAGCCTTGAGTCCAATTTTCTGAAAGTAGCTAACTCAGCGACTTCAAAGAAACCAACTCTTGCCAGTGTACTGTAAAAAACAGGGGAGATATGTCCATTTGATAAAAAAAATACATCTTCATTCTTACCCTCCATTTTGAAATCGGTATTGTATTTCATGATGTGGTTATAGAGTGAGACAAAATACTCTGTACATCCTAATGAACCGCCGGGATGTCCGGAGTTTGCCGCATGGACCATCCTTACAATGTCACGACGTACCTGCGAACAAATTTTTTGAAGATTTTCCAGATCGAACGCCATTTAATAAATTCTTAAAATGGATACTAAAATCAGATTAAATTTTGATAATGGGTCAAAATTATTATTCAGAATAATTATTTGATACATTCACATTGCTATTGTATGAAAAAATATTATTTAAAGTGAGTTCGGTGTACTCATGTTCTTCAAAGAGGTAATATTAACTCATTGTGCGTTTTAAACAATTATTTCTTTTTAGCCTCAGCATAGCAACCACTCCTTTTTAATCGGCCTACATTTTTAATAAAAAAATTAGACGACCCCTTGACAATTAAATATTTTTATCCTTACTTTGTATTTTAATAAAGAAAGAGTTAACCTTGCAACTGAAATAATTTTTTAACCAATAAATTTTTTTATGATGTTTTATTTTATTATAACCCCCCCCCCCCCCCCCCC
>JACONI010000003.1:0-2046 GCA_014323825.1 Ekhidna sp.
CGTAGCCATCAAATCCGGCACCAACTTCCCCATTCAGGCCGGCACCACTACCCTCACGTGGGTATACACGGACGAGTCCGGCAATACGTCCGAGCAAACGCAGGACGTGACCATAAGGGACACCGAGGCTCCGAGAGTTTCAGGTGCTCTGACCGCAATTACCGCCGCATGTTCGCTAGCGGAAGCGGACGTGAACGTGCCCAAAGCCAATGATGCTTGCGACGGGGAGATCACGGCCACCCATGATGTGGCCTCCTTCCCCGTCACGTCCGATGCCATCATCACGTGGACTTATACCGACAGTGAGGGCAATACCGCCACACAAACGCAGGAAGTGACGATTACTCCATGTGTGCTGAGTGCGGCGGGTGATGCAGTGGAAGCAGTGGTCTTCCCCAACCCTTCGGGTCGCTACGTGGAGGTACGGTCTCCGGTGGAAAGCCCGGTACACATCCTGAGTGTGGGCGGAGAGTTAGTGCTGAAAAGCATTACAAACACAAGGATAGATGCTGCCTCCCTGCGGAGCGGCTTGTATCTCGTCCAACTGCCGGACGGGCGTTTGCTGAAGTTTGTGAAGAAGTAGAGAATTTTCCTGTGAGCGCCTCAAAGAGAGTACTGCCTTTCTATCATCACCGACCATTTTTACGGGTGAATATTGTGGCATAGTATTACTAATTTTCACGAGTCTGCTGAAAAAATAGTATAACTTCAAATATTTTAAACTGCCCTATGAGTCATTCTAAAGACTTTGCAGAAATGGAAGAAGGTAATAATTACCGGAGAACACACCCTGTAAATGCAAATCATGCCCATACAATTTTACTGTTACCCAATTAGGTAAAGGAATAGACCATTAATATGTTTGATTAGCTCTGAGGATAAAAAAAGAGCTATATATGTACAATGAGTTTAATATTTAAAAAGGTTATGGAAAAGAGTCTGAAATAGCCAGTCTGTTTTCATTTGTTATTTTTGAGCGAAATATGTTTGATATATGAGCTATCGTTCAAATAAGAATAAAAAAGCCGTTGCAATCATGTTAGTTATAGTTTTTGTGTTGCTTGGATGCACGGGTGCATGGTACTGGTTAGTATACAAACCTCAACAGGAAGCATCGGAGAAAACCAGGCTGGAACAGATTGCAAAGGAGGAAGCTGAAAAACAGCGAAAGGAACAAGAGGCGGCACAGCAAAGGGCTGCGTATGCAAATCTGATAATAAATGCCGATATTGAATTTAAAGTGGAAAACTGGGAATCAGCCCTTTCCCAGTACACCGAAGCTTTAACCCTTTTTCCGAATGAGCAATATCCCAAAGATCAACTCGTATTGATAAATACCAAACTGAAAGAAATAACAGCATTAGAAGCCCGAAAAACAGCCGGAATAGTCGAAACAGTCTCCTCCGCCTCCGGACGTTTCTTTGTGATTGTATCCAGCAGTATTGATGGCGATTTGGCCATGGATTATGCAACAAAACTGGCTAAGGAAGGAAACTATGTAAAAATCATAGAACCCGATGCAGTTAATTTGTTATTTTATAGAGTATCCATTGGTGATTATGACACTCGGGAACAAGCCGAGAGTGCCTCCGAATCAAATGGTTCTTTCGGAGACGGAGTTTGGGTTTTGAGGTATTGAACATCTTCCAAAAAGCTCACAATAGCAAACCGGTTCGTTCTAAGCTCCATATTGCTATTTTAACCTGAGTGCAATGTAAGGTTAAGACTTACAAAGTGAAAACACGCTTTGGGCATGATACGAAGGTGTAGTTACAAATTACATCCGGAGAGGGGGTATGTTTAGATACTATTTAAAATAAGTTCCAAAAGCATGCAGAAGTGTCAATACAACTAATATGTAATTACTTTTCACCTTTATTTATTAAAAAATGTAAATACATTAATAAAAGTGGTCACCATGCTAACGCTAAAAAGAAACAATCCATTAAATATAGTCAATTAACAATGCCTCAGTTGTAAATAGGGGATCGAAAAGAAACTTTGAAAAAACAGACTTGTGTCAGAAAGTTTGCATTACTTTTCTTT
>JACONI010000003.1:2066-17323 GCA_014323825.1 Ekhidna sp.
ACCATTTTCATCAAGTGTCCCGCAAACACGAAATCATTTAACTCCCGTACGTATGAATCCCCTATTTGGTCATTGGTACCGGCCCACAGAATTTTTCCCCGGTAAATAAAGATCACCTTGTCTCCAATTTCGAGTACCGAGCTCATGTCGTGTGATACCACTACAGTGGTGATATTGTACTCATCGGTAATATCTTTGATTAGGTTATCAATTTTGATGGATGTTTGTGGGTCAAGCCCTGAGTTGGGTTCATCACAAAATAGATAATTTGGATTATTCACTATTGCCCTGGCAATCCCGACTCGTTTCTTCATACCTCCGGAGATTTCCGAAGGCATCTTTTTATTTGCATTTTCGAGTCCCACACGTTCCAGGCAAAAATTGACTCTTTCAATTTTTTCTTCCATAGATTGTCTGGTCAGCACATTTAATGGAAACATGACATTTTCCTCAACCGTCTGACTGTCAAATAAAGCACCTCCTTGAAAAAGCATTCCCATCTCCCTTCTTACTTCTGTCTGAACCTCTTTATTTGCCCGGGTAAACTCTCTTCCGTCATACAGCACGTCACCTGTATCCGGCTTAAATAGCCCAATGATGCACTTCAGGAGAACACTCTTTCCTGTCCCGCTTGCCCCGATGATCATATTGGTTTTTCCTTTTTCAAAAACCATACTGACATCATGTAAAACAGCTTTACTGCCAAATGATTTTGATATGCCGGATACTTTAATCATGACACGAGCAATGGAGCCAGTAAATAAGCAAGAAGCAGGTTTGCGATAAGAATAGCTATACAGCTTTGGGTAACCGCACGGGTTGAAGATTGACCAACCTCCAACGCGCCTCCTTTAGTATAGTATCCTTTGAAAGATGAAATGGCTGCAACTAAAAAACCATAAGTAACTGCTTTTATGACGGCAAAAGTTATTCTGAAGGGTACAAATTCAATTTGTATTCCCGTCAGGTAATCATTCCCGGAAACAACTCCGGTAACCAGCGATATTACATAACCGCCGAGAATGGCAATAAATGCGGCTATTATTACCAAAACAGGGAACATAAATACGGATGCAATAATTTTTGGGAATACCAAGTAAGAGGTTGAATTGATCCCCATGACTTCGAGCGCATCTATCTGTTCTGTTATACGCATGGTTCCAAGTTCTCCTGCGATATTGGAACCCACCTTTCCTGCATAAACTATCGCTGTGATAGTAGGTGCAAATTCAAGTAAAACCATATCCCGGACTACCCATGAAATGGTAGTATCCGGTATCAGGGGAGAGATGAGGTTATAGGCCGTTTGAACGGTGGTTACCGCTCCTATAAAAGCAGAAATAATAACCACCAGAAAAACTGAATTGTATCCTACTTTGATGCATTCATCTATGACCCTTGTAACGTATGTTCCGAATGATTCTCTTCGAACAAATAACTGACCAATGAATAAAATGAATTTTCCTAGGCTCTTCATAAATGCCTTAAATGAGAATGTTAGTTTTGTCAAACATAACACCTTATAAGATAATCAAAAAAGAAAATGAATAATTCGGAAAAGTTAGTCGTGATCACCGGAGGAACCAAAGGTATAGGAAAAGCACTGGTTTTAAAGTTTATTGCTCAAGGATTTTCAGTTGCTACCTGTGCAAGAAATGAAGATGATTTGATTGCACTAAAAGACCGGATAAAAGAATCCAATGATGTATTGATTCATACCTATCCTGCCGATTTGTCTCAGGCAGAAAGGGTGGTTGATTTCATTGAATTCGTTCGTTTGATCGGAAAGCCGGTTGAAGTATTAATAAACAACACAGGTGTTTTTTTTCCCGGTGAGGTTTTAAAGGAAAGGGAAGGCATGTTAGAAAATATGATGAACACTAATCTATATAGTGCCTACCATCTAACAAGAGGAATAGGTCCTGCGATGCTCAAGTCAAAAAGAGGCCACATTTTCAATATTTGTTCAGTTGCCAGCTTGAAAGCTTATCCAAATGGAGGGTCTTATTCCATATCAAAATTTGCCATGTACGGATTTTCACAAGCATTGCGGGAAGAGTTAAAGGGCGAAGGAGTACGAGTAACATCCGTTTTAGCCGGTGCTGTTTTAACCCCGAGCTGGGAAGGAGTAGACCTGCCGGAAGAACGATTCATGAAACCCGAAGATATTGCTGAAACCATCTTTAATACATATCAGTTAAGTGAGCGAACCGTTATTGAAGAAATCATTTTAAGACCTCAACTGGGAGATATATGATCCACAGATACTGTAATAGTCTTACGCATTACTCCAGGCGAAAAACAAGAGAAGTAAACATAGGAGGAGTTCCACTGGGAGGTAATAACCCTATTCGTATTCAGTCGATGACCACGGTAGATACAATGGACACAAGGGGATCTGTTGAGCAAGTACTGAAAATGGTAGAATCCGGTTGTGAATATGTACGTATTACTGCTCCGAGTATTAAAGAGGCACGGAACCTCGAGCATATTAAAAATGAGCTTAGAAAGAGAGGCTGCGAAGTTCCTTTAATAGCCGACATTCATTTCACACCTAATGCGGCTGAGTTTGCTGCGAAGATTGTGGAAAAGGTCAGAGTGAATCCGGGTAATTATGCGGATAAGAAAAAATTTGAGGAGATAGAATATACCGATCAGGCTTATGCAGATGAGCTAAAGAGGATAGAGGATAAATTCTCTCCACTGATAGAAATATGTAAAATAAACGATACCGCTATGAGAATCGGAACCAATCACGGTTCACTTTCGGATCGGGTTACAAGCCGGTATGGGGATACTCCGCTGGGTATGGTGGAATCAGCACTTGAGTTCATTCGCATCTGTGAGAAGATGGACTACAAAGAATTGGTGATCTCAATGAAGAGCAGCAATCCGCAAGTCATGGTACAGGCTTATCGTTTGTTGGTGAATAAATTGGATGAGGAAGGACTGGAACCTTATCCGCTGCATCTTGGAGTGACTGAGGCAGGAGAGGCAGAGGATGGAAGGATTAAATCAGCTGTTGGAATCGGAACTTTGCTGGAGGATGGACTGGGGGATACGGTGAGAGTTTCGTTAACAGAAGAACCCGAAGTGGAAGCTCCGGTTGCCAGGATCATGGTTGATCGTCTGTTCCAAAAAGAAAAGCAATCACCTATCAAACCAATTAAAGAATACGCCGTCAATCCTTTTAAATATCATAGAAGAGGTACATCTGAAGTCCTAAACTTTGGTCACGAAAATGTACCCCGGGTGATTGCAGACTTTTCCAAAGCCGATCATGTAGAGATGAAGGACTTAAAGTCAATCGGCCATTCTTATCTGCCGGAGTTAGACAAGTGGGGGATGAATGATCTGGGAGCTGATTACATCTACACAGGAAATAAACCTTTGGAATTCATGCTTCCAAACGGACTGAAAGAAGTGTTGGATTACGATATTTGGATTAAGTTAATCAGTAATTCAAATAAATATCCATATATCTCTGATTTAAAGAGTGTTAATAAGCTTCATAAGGAGTTAAACTTTGTAGCGTGGAACATTGATGATGACGACCAAATAATATTTGGTTTTCTTAAAAAACATGCAAATACAGTGCTTATATTGCATTCTGATAACACCCATCGAGCGGCTGGCATACGGAGATTTACAACGGATCTCATGAATCGGAATATTCAGGTTCCTGTTGTTTTAAACTTCTCTTTCAATGAACTTTCCAAGGATGAGTTGATGATCCATGCCTCTACCGATGCCGGAACGTTATTAATAGACGGTATCGGTGACGGGGTTATGCTATCATCAGCATTTACACCTTCGGTTAATACACTTAAATTATATAACAACACTGCTTTCGGTATCCTTCAGGCAGCGAGAACTAGGATCACCAAAACGGAATACATATCATGCCCCTCCTGTGGACGAACACTTTTTGATCTACAGGAAACTACAGCTATGATCCGAAAAAAAACCGACCATCTAAAAGGAGTAAAAATCGGAATTATGGGATGCATTGTGAATGGTCCCGGTGAGATGGCCGACGCAGACTTTGGGTATGTAGGTTCCGGTAAAGGAAAGATCACTTTGTACAAAGGGCAGGAAGTAGTGAAGCGTGGTGTTCCTTCCGAACACGCGCTTGACGAACTGATTAGGCTTATTAAAGAAAATGGAAAGTGGATTGAGCCTGTCGGAGTTGAAGTCTGATTGATGGATTTTCTTTTCTACAAAGCATCAAACCGACAGTTAGCCGCTCTCAGGATAATAATAGGTGTTTGGTTTTGGGTAGACTTGATCAGTATGCTAGTCTCAGGCTATGTAAAAGAAGCCTATATCAATTCTGAGATGAACTTTCCATTTTATGGCTTCGAATGGATTACACCACTTCCCGGATTCGGAATGTACATTTTATTCGCAACTTTAATTTTAGCTGTATTGGGAATAATTCTTGGCTATCAAATCAAGTTATGCCTTGGATACTTTATCGTTGGGTTTGGATATGTTTTTATGTGTGATATTGTGTACACACTCAATAAATTCTACCTGTTTCTGGTCTTAGCTTTCGTTTTATTTCTGGTTGGGGAGAGCCATCGCCTTCAGAGCAAGAAACTCATTTTAGCCAATCAATGGACACCTAACTGGAAGATATTGATTTTTCAAGGGCTGGTGTTGATGATATACTTTTATTCCGGAATATCTAAAATCAATCCTGATTGGCTGTTTCGTGCCGCACCACTTCGCTATTTCTTAAGGTCTGACTTTTCTTTTTTAGATGATGAAGTTTTCATGTACGTTGCTTACGCATTCACTTATGGAGGGTTCATATTTGATTTGTCTATTTCCTGGATCTTACTAAGTAAAAAGACACGGCTTTTGGGTCAGATAATACAGTCGGCTTTTCATTTGCTCAATTTTGTTTTGCTTGGCATTGGTAGTTTATCACTCTTTATGCTTTTATTGACATGGTTACTTTTTCCGACAGAGAAGCTGAGAGAGTGGCTGAAACTTGAGCCTGTTAAGAGAGAGACCTTCATGTTGTCCGGTTCCTGCAAAAAGAGAGTTGCGATTTTTCTGGGTATATTCTTTCTCATCAATTTATTAATTCCACATCGACATTATTTGACGGGCAATAATGTCAATTGGACAGAAAAGGGACATCGGTTTTCATGGCGTCTGATGACAAGAACCAAACTGGGAAGTCAATCACGTTTCTATGTTGAAAGCGATCAATTAACGGAACCTCGGAAAATAAATCCGGCAGATCATCTCACTAACAGGCAGTATAGAAAAATGTCCGGAGAGACTGATCTGGTTATCGTATTTGCTCATTATTTAAAAAACTTATACGCTCGGGATGGCCACACAGAAATTACAATTACTGCTGATATCAAAACAAGAATGAATGGACATCCTCCAAAGAACCTTGTTGATCCTGACCTTGATTTGACTTTAGTGAATCGTTCTTATATCTCAGATGAGATAAGTACAAAAAGTCCTTTGGAGGAGTAGTTTATTACTTGCAATTCTGTTGCATTTAATTTGCGAGTGTTTTATATTTGCAGTAAAGTTGCATTTATGAAATTATCACTCTTTGCAGATAAGCTGGGTATATGTGCCTCACTGGTTTGTCTGATTCATTGTCTTATCGTTCCTTTTCTTTTGATAATTGGATTTGATACGATACTTCATTTGATTGATCAGGAATGGATTGAAACAGGACTCATTCTTTCTTCACTTTTGATAGGAGGGTATGCATTTATCAGAGGGTTCTTATCCCATCGTCAACATTTCGTTCCGGTACTGTTTTTGGCTGGTTTTTTATTATTGGTGAATGGTGAAGCAGTGACCAATACTTGGTTAGCTCCGATCTTATCGGTAACAGGTGCTCTGATCATTATTTACGCCCATTTCCAAAACTTGAAATTGAAGCAATTGCATGTATTTGATCATTAGCATATTACTGGTTGTTGCTTACCCGCCTTCCGGTTGGGAAATCTTTGAAGATACACGTTTCAAATGGCAGTACAATGAAGACCTTGGCATGGAAATCGAAATACCTGTTTTCAATAAGAAAATTAAAGCATTAGATGGTCAGGAAATTACTTTAACCGGACACTACCTTCCCTTGGACCTGGAAGGGAACAGTATCATTATTTCAAAACTTCCTTATGCTTCATGCTTTTTCTGTGGAGGTGGAGTAGGGCAGGAGTCTGTTGTGGAAGTTGAGTTTTCATCGGTACAACGTCCCTTTAGAATGGACGAATTGGTAACTGTGCAGGGTAAGCTCAAACTCAATGTAGACGATTACGAACACTTGGTTTTTATGATAACAAATGCAAAAGTGATCTGATTATGAGAAAACTATTTATTTTATTGACATTCACTGCCTGCACCTCTTCTCAAAATGAGAAATTGAATGAGCAAAGCATGGAAATACATGAAGAAGCGTTGCAAATAGGAAAGCAGATAAATAAAAAAATGGATCAGATTACGATGGAATCCGAGGCACTCTCGGATTTGATTTTACAGGACTCCGTTGAGTCGCTTAAACAAGATTATAAGGATTGGGCATCAAGCATTGTGGAAGTTCCGAATCATGAGCATGACCATCATAGTCATGAAGGGCACAACCATCATCTGAACCATAGCCCTTCACCTGATCTGACACCTGAAATGGTATTAAAGATACAAATTGAACTGAAACGAAAAGCAGAAAAACTTAATACAAGAGCAGAAAAACTTTTAGAAATAATTAAATCAGAGAAGAAATGAACTTACTGAAGAAAAGAAAGAAGCTCCCGGTTACTGTACTTAGCGGCTTTTTAGGTGCTGGCAAAACAACCTTACTTAATCATGTTCTTAATAATCGTGAAGGTTTGAAAGTAGCCGTAATCGTCAATGATATGAGCGAGGTAAATATTGACGAAAAACTGGTCGCTAATGGAGCTAAGCTCTCCCGAACAGACGAAAAATTAGTAGAAATGAGCAATGGTTGCATTTGTTGTACGCTTCGGGAAGACCTGATGATTGAAGTAGAGAAACTGGCTAAAATGAATAAATTTGATTATCTCTTAATTGAGAGTACCGGGATTTCAGAGCCGATACCTGTTGCCCAAACTTTCTCATTTGCTACCGGAGATGAATTATATGATCTCACCCGGCTATGCCGGCTGGATACGATGGTTACAGTGGTGGATGCCTTTAACTTTTTCAGAGATTTCGGAAGTGCGGACACCATTATAGACCGAAATATGACCGATGACAATGAAGATGATCGCTCTGTTGTAAATCTGCTTACGGATCAAGTTGAATTTGCTAATATAATTATTTTAAATAAATCCGATTTGGTTACGGAAAACCAGTTAGACCTGTTAGAAAAGACCTTACATAAACTTAACCCGACAGCTAGAATTATTCGTACTACACACAGCAGAATCGATCCCGGAGAAATACTGAACACAAGATTATTCAATTACGAAATTGCTGAGCAATCCGCAGGATGGCAAAAGGAATTGGAACTTGCACAGAAGGGAATAAGTCACAGTCCGGAGACAGAGGAATATGGTATTGGCTCCTTTGTGTATCGAAATATAAGACCTTTTCATCCTAAGCGGTTTCTGGATTATGTAAGTCAGGATTTTCCGACTACCGTTATTCGAAGCAAAGGAATTTTCTGGATTGCCTCCAGACCTGACAAAGCAATTCTTTGGAGTCAGGCAGGCGGTTCATTAAAGGCTGAGGTGTATGGACGATGGTGGGCGGGTGTACCCATGAAACAGCGGGCTCTAAGTGAGGTATACCTTGAAAATCAGGATGAGATTCAAAAGAAATGGGATAAGCAATGGGGTGATCGAATGAATGAATTGGTACTTATCGGGCAAGATATGGATAAAGAAAAAATTACTAAAGACTTAAATGACTGTCTGCTCACTGATTTTGAAATTGTAGGGATGCAATCAGGTAATGGATTTGAAGATGACTGGCCTATATGAACCTGATCCGTGCAATACATACGGTACTGTCCGTAGGAGTACCTCCAAAGAATCTTCGTACTCAGGCATAAGCACATACACTAAAAAATATTTCTTATGATTTTATCTCGCTTTGTATATTTTTGTTAATCAGATCAGATTCATGTTAGTAGAAAAATAAATCTGAACTTATTGGCTAAGATGGTTCATGTATGATAAACTCATTTATCCGAAAATAAAGTTGCTCATTGTCATTGGCACCATTAGCATAATCCCTGTCGCTTGTGGAGATGATGACAGTCCGGCCAATAAGAAACCGGAAATTCAAAATCAAAATTTTACCGTAGCGGAAAACGCTGCAAACGGAACGGCAGTCGGAACGGTGCAAGCTGCCGATCCGGAGAAAGACGATCTGACCTTTTCCATCACTTCGGGCAATGACGACAGTAATTTTGCAATAAATGAAAACACAGGGCAAATTACCGTTGCAAGAGCCCTTGACTTTGAGACCACTCCGACTTATACCCTTAAAATAAGTGTCTCCGATGGAAATTTGTCAGGTACTGCCGATATAACCATTAATGTTACCGATGTAGATGAGGAACCTTCTTCTCCCTGCCCTGATGCTGCACCTACTCCTCTTATCACTTACAGTTCGGGGGAGAAAACACTTTTTGACAGTATGGCCACTGCGATACGTGCAAAGCATCTTCCGGAACTTAAGCGCTTGATCGCCTGTAATGCAGTAAGAGCCAATAATGCTACAGGCCCCACTGTACTTCAAAATCCTGTGTTGTCCTGGCTTTCGATCCTTACCGATCCGGACTTTGATTTTAGCGTAAAAGCGGCTGAGGTGTTGATTGACAATGGGGCAGATATAGAGAAAACCGGCTGGAGTGGCTACACACCTCTGTGGTATGCAACGAGGAGAAATAATCTGCCGCTGGTAAAATTTTTGGTGGCAAAGGGTGCCAAACAAAAGACCGAGGCAATGATAAGTGCTGTATTCGCAGGGCACTTGGAAGTGCTTAAGTTCTTGCTTAGTGAGGAGGCAGATATATTTGCAAGAGCTGGTGCAGTTACTGAAAACATTTTAATGGTTGCAGCAGGTGAAGGTCAATTGAATGTGGTTAAGTTTCTTGTGGAAGAAGATAAAAGGCTGGATATGCACCTTGTAGGTTTTGATGGTTCTGCGCTTACACGTGCAGCAAGGGCAGGTCATGTAGAGGTGGTTAAGTACCTTTTGGATAAAGGTGTAGACATTAATCAGTACAGCAAAACGGCCTTACAATTGGCAGCATTCCGTGGTCATCTGGCTGTCGTTGAAGAACTTATCAGAAGAGGGGCTGATGTGAATAAAGCAGATGTACATGGACACACACCTCTGATGGTTGCTGTCCTCTCTCGTCAAAATGGTTTGGAGATAGTAAAAGCACTGGTAGAGCAAGGCAAGGCAGATCTTACCAAAATGGATAGGAAAGGCAAAACTGCATTAGCTTCAGCCAGAGTAGTAAAATCCCGTACCCAATCCGGGAGCAGTGCCGGATATATACAAAAGATAATAGATTATCTGGTCAGTAAGAACGCACCGGAGTAAATGCCGAGCTTAGTTTTTTATTAAATTCATTATTAGCTTTTGAATGGTTTCCCTTTGTTCGGGAAAACTCCGAACCATAATTAAAGCTAATGTCACAAATGTATTATCATGTATTTTCTTTCTCCGTTTTCGTTCAGGTGATGCTTGCTCCGTTCAAGGAACCAAACGAAAATAAATGAACCAATTCGCTTGTTTCCATCGCTGAATGGATGCCTCTTAATGATAGAAAACTAATCACTATTAATCTTGCTCTTAAGTGTGCGAATGACTGTTTCTTTATCAAAAGGTTTGCTAAAATAACCAACAATTAGATTTTTTTCAATCGCTTCAACAACTTCCTGAGAATCTTCATATCCGGTCAGCAAAAAACAAGGTAACTCCGGACGAAACTGCTTGATTCTGTTAATAAGTTCAATACCATCCATTTCGGGCATTCTTACGTCACTTACTACAGAGGAGATTTTTGGGTTATCCACTATAATTTTAAGAGCTTCTTCGCCTGAATTGGCACTTAATATGTTAAATTGATACTTAAAGTTAAATTCAAAAATGGTGATGTTGAAATAGTCATCATCAACATATAAAATGGTAGGGTTATTCAAACTCATATTCCTACTTTAATTTTTAAATGATCTTAATCAATAATCAAGTATTCACTATAAATTGGCCAAAAATTATGAAAAATTTGCATTTGCATTTAATTACTTAACTAAAAAAATATCAGTAGGTTAGTTATTTACTTCAATTCAATATAAAAAATCAAATAACGAAATTTGAATCTAGCAAATTACAAGGTTAAAATTAAATAATAATTTGCTTAATAGTTCAAATAAAAAAAGAATCTCTCATATAATACAATAATGCTAAAAACCAGAGATTAATAATAGACTATTCGAGATAGATATGCGAGATTTTAAATTATAACTCATTGGTATTTTTCTATTTTTGTTGATTTTCCGGCCTTTTAATGAGATCGAATAAATGCAATTAACTAAGCTCGAAATAAAAGGATTTAAAAGTTTTGCTGATCGTGTCGTTATCAACTTTGATGACGGAATAACAGGTATTGTCGGGCCTAATGGATGCGGCAAATCAAACGTGGTGGATTCAATAAGGTGGGTACTTGGAGAGCAGAAGTCAAGGGTTCTGCGTTCGGATAAAATGGAAAATGTTATATTCAATGGCACAAAAGCAAGAAAACCCATTCAACTTGTAGAGGTTTCACTTACCTTTAATAACACCAAAAATTTAATACCTACAGAATATTCACAAGTAACTATTACAAGAAGGTATTACCGGTCCGGAGAAAGCGAATACCTTCTGAATGGAGTGGCTTGCAGGCTAAAGGACATCACTAATCTTTTCCTTGACACAGGCATTGCTTCAAATAGTTATGCGATTATAGAATTAAAAATGGTTGATGACCTCCTCAACGACCGGGATAATTCCAGAAGATCACTGTTTGAGGAAGCGGCCGGTATTTCCAAATTCAAAATCAGAAAAAAGGAAACATTAAAAAAACTTGATGATACTGATGCTGACCTAGAAAGAGTAAAAGATTTACTCTTTGAAATTGAAAAAAATCTCAAATCTCTTGAGAGACAAGCAAATCAGGCAAAAAAATATTATGAGATAAAAGAAAAATATAAATATTTAAGTATTTCATTAGCAAAGAAATTAATAACCAATCAGGAAAGTCATTTCAACGTTATCTGGAGGAATATTCAAGAGGAAAATGATAAAAAACTAGCTCTTAATACCTTGGTTCTTGAGAAAGAATCTTCCATTGAGCAAGCAAAGTCAGATCTTATCATGAAAGAGAAATTGCTCTCATCCCGACAGAAAACATTGAATGAACATATTAGCAAGATTCGACAGTACGAAGGTGATAAGAAAATAAAAGACGAACGACAGAAATTCCTCCGAGATAAAATTGAAAATTTAAAAGAACTGATTGACCATGACAAGCAAAGTCAGGAACAAGCAGCTCTTTCATTAGAAGGCTTGAGAAATGGAGCAAGAGAAGTAGAAAAAGAAGTAGTCAAGGTACTTACTGAGGTAGAAAAGTTCAAAGAGGAATATGAAAATCAGAAAGCGATTACTACGAAATCACAGGATCAACTCAATAAACTAAACACTCTTTTTTCCGAAAAAAGAGAACAACATTTCCAACTGAAGAAAGAATTAGAGATTAAAGAAATCCAGTTACACTCAATGAGTTCGGAACTGAATAAAATAAGGGAAGATTCCAGTCAGCAAAGTGCCAGTCTTAAAGAATTCAGGGCTAAACTTGAGAAGATTGAAGAGGAAAAGCAATTAAAAAAATCAGCATTCGAAACTTTAAAAAATAATGAAAATGAACTTAAATCTTCTATTGAAAAAGAAGAGAATAAGTTATCTCTCCAAAAAGAAAGACTAGCTGTCCTGAACAGAAAATTAGATGCTAAACAAAATGAATTTGATCTTACCAAGTCACACGTTGATAATCTGAAAGGCTTTCCGGATGCCATCAAATTCTTGAAGAAGCAAAAAGAATGGAAAGATACGCCTCTCCTGTCGGATATTATCAGTTGTCCTGAAGAATACAGAGTTGCTGTTGAGAATTTTCTCGAACCTTATATGAATTACTATGTAGCGGAGACAGAAAAAAATGCAATTCAGGCCGTAAATCTGCTTAGTAATTCTTCTCAGGGTAAAGCAAATTTTTTCATACTTGAAAAACTTGATGCTTATCGCAAGCCGGAGACTAATCCCTCCGTAGTTTGGGGAATACCTGCTATGGATATTGTGGATTATGATAAGCGATTTGAAAATTTAATTTCTTACTTAATGGGAAGCGTTTTCATAAGTGAGAATCCCGGAAGATCAGCGTCAGAAGATGCCATTGTCATTTTAGATAAAGAGGGAAAAATTACTTATCGGCAATTTATGATTTCAGGAGGATCCACAGGTCTTTTTGAAGGAAAAAGAATTGGAGGAACTAAAAATCTGGAGAGACTTGAAAAAGAAATAAAAGAACTTAAAGAACAGCAGAGGTTCCATAATAATGCAATTGAAACACTAAAGACACGACTGGAACAACTAAAGCAATCCTCTAAACACCGGCTGCTGGAAGAGACGAAAGAAGATATCTCAAGAATCAATGAATTCTATGTTTTAACCCAGACCAAAAGAGAGCAGTTTTCAGAGCTTCTTTCGTCAAACAAGACCAGAAAAGTAGATATTCAACTCCGGATCGAGGCTTTAAACAACTCAATTGAATCAATAACTCCACAACTGGAAGAGCTAAATGAAAAACTAATTGACGTTGAGGAAAAATTGGATCAAAACAGAAGTGAATCCTCTTTATTACAGGAACAGCTTGAAATAAAATCCTCAAACTACAATGAGCAAAACGTAATCTTTCATCGAAAGCAGAATAAGCTGGATAGCATTTTACAGGAAATATCCTATAAAGAGGAGTCTTACGAAAATACCGTCAAGCGGATAGAGGGAAATGGAGAGGATTTAGCGTCCGCGACCTCTAACTTGAATGAACTAATAAAGAAGACTACTGAAAATGATGATGAAATCGCAGGAATGTACGAAGAGAAAGAATCATTAGAATCGGGAGTCGGTGAAGTGGAAAGGGAATATTATGAAGCCAGAAGCCTCATTGACAAAGAAGAGAAGCACCTTCGTGAAACACAACGTCAGCGAGAGAGGGTAGATCACGCACTTATGGAGTGGCAAAGCAAATTAAATGAAGCCAGGATCGGTTTAAATTCAATAAAAGATCGCTTATCTGTTGAATTTAATATTGACCCGGAAAAAATATCAGAAAGCGATATCGAAGATTATAAGAAATACTCCGAGGAAGATCTTAAGAACAAGGTTGAAAAGCTAAAGAACAAGATCAACTCAATAGGGCCCATTAACCCTATGGCAATGGAGGCATTCAAAGAAATCAAAGAACGCCACGCATTTATTTCAGAACAAAAAGAGGATCTTCTCAAAGCCAAAGAGTCTCTTCTTACCACCATCGGAGAAATTAATGAAGTAGCTAAAGAGACATTCATGAATGCCTTTAAGGAAATAAAAAACAACTTTATCAAAGTATTCAGAACCCTATTTACTGAAGAAGACGACTGTGATTTAATACTTACAAACCCTGAGCAGCCACTCGAAAGTGATATCAATATTATTGCCAAGCCAAAAGGGAAGAGACCGCTTACGATCAATCAACTTTCCGGAGGAGAAAAAACACTTACGGCTACTGCTCTTCTATTTTCCATTTATCTGATTAAACCCGCACCATTCTGCATTTTTGATGAAGTTGATGCTCCACTAGATGATGCAAACATTGATAAGTTCAATGAGATCATCCGAAAGTTCTCGCAAGAATCACAATTCATCATAGTAACTCACAATAAGCGCACAATGACTGGCACCGACGTTATTTACGGAGTAACCATGCAGGA
This sequence comes from Ekhidna sp., assembly GCA_014323825.1. Classification (GTDB taxonomy): domain Bacteria; phylum Bacteroidota; class Bacteroidia; order Cytophagales; family Cyclobacteriaceae; genus Ekhidna. Next base: position 16,088 of record JACONI010000003.1, read on the forward strand.
ACAAGGTGTTTCTAAAGTGGTGCCCGTAGATTTACGGGAGTTGGCTTAACCGTCATTATCAGGTTTTCTATATCCCATAATTTTAAGAGGTGATTAAAAAATTCGGTACTGTTACAAAAAGTATGATTTATAACTTGTTCAAAAAGAACAAGTTAGTGTAAATTTGTGTAAAAATTAATTTTCAAAATCAATGAAAATACAAATCACACTAACCTGCCCTCAATGATAAAAATATAAATATAGTCAAAAACGGGAAGAAAAAAGCTAAAAAGCAAAATTATTTATGTAATGCCTGCTCTCGCCAGTTTATCGGTGACCATGCGCTGAGCTATATAAGGAGATCATTCTAACACGATTACCCTGATGATGAGTGTTGGTGAGAGGTTGCGGTATCAGAGCTATAAGCGTTATTTTTAACATTTCGCTTAGCAAAGTGTTAAAAACCTTGAAAAACAGCAGGTAGTCCTCCAACCCAAGCATAGCTTTTACGATAAATTGGAAGTCGATAAATTTTGGACTTATGTAGGCAAGAAGCGTCATAAACTCCGGTTGATTTATGCCTATCATCGGGAGAGTGGAGAGATCGTTGCCTAGGTCTTTGGCCAACGTAATACAAATACTGTCAGAGAGTTATGGTGTAAAATAAAAGCACCAGGCATAAAATGGGGCGGGCTATTGACGGATAATTGGAAGCGTTTTAAGCGGGCATTTAGGGACACCCATCACGTGACAGGCAAAGAGGGTACTAAGGGCATTGAAGGGAACAACTGTCGGTTAAGTCACCGGATCAGGCGAGCCTTTAAACGAACATGTTGTTTTTCAAAAAAGATGGAAAATCACATCAAAGCCTCTGAATTAGCTTTTTATTACATCAATTACGGGCATATTTAAACTATCATACTTTGTCATACACCTCCTTCTCTCCGGTACTGTTACAAAAAGTATGATTTATAACTTCTTCAAAAAGAACAAGTTAGCTTGAATTTGCGTGAAAATTAATTTTTAAAACTAATGAAAATACCACTCACACTAACCTGCCCTCCATGTAAGAACACAAACGTAGTCAAAAACGGAAAAAAGCTAAAAAGCAAAATTATTTATGCAAGCCTGCTCCCGCCCGTTTATCGGCGACCATGCTTTGAACTATAAAGGGGCTCCTTTTTTTATCAAAACACGCTGTGCCCATCTGCGCAATAAGCGGGAGAAGAATAGAAAGATGAATCCACAAACCCCACC
>JACONI010000004.1 GCA_014323825.1 Ekhidna sp.
CGGCCTGCGTTTGCGTGGCTTCATTGCCCGCCTCATCTCTATACGTCCACGTGATCATTCTGTCTTCCGTAATCGGAAAAGCATCCTCAGCTACATCATGCTCAACCGTAACCACTGCACCCGGACAGTTGTCGGTAGCTATGGGGGCGGTCAGGTCATCCGCAGTAACCTCACATTGTGCAGTAACGGCAGACAGGCTCTCTGCACCAGGTGTCGGGGGGATGGCATCAACCTTACTATCCTCTTCAATTACCCAAGAGTAAGTCGTGATGAGACTTTCCCTTGCTGATGCGCCCTCGCAGGTGTAATGAGCCGGTGCTCCGAAAGTGATACCGGAGGGGATTTTGGTCTCGCCCGCATTTCTGTCTAAGGTGCTCCACCCGATCAACAGCTTATCATAGTTTTCCGAAGACATGGAGGTATTTAATGAAAACATGTTTAACATATTCACCACCTTGCTTATGTCCCACTTGCTGAGGTCTCCGGTGAAGGAAGAACGGAAAAACATGTCGTTCATACTCGTCACGCTGCTCACATCCCATTTACTGATGTCTCCGTTGAAGGAGGATCTAAGGAATATGTATGACATATCCGTTACACTGCTGACATCCCATCCGCTGAGGTCTCTATTAAACGGATTTTTGCGATAACGAGGGAGGCGGTCTTCCGAAAACATTCCTACCATATTTGTTACACTGCTGACGTTCCAGTTGCTGATGTCTCCGTTGAAATCAGAATTTTGAAACATGTATGACATATCCGTCACGCTGCTCACATCCCATTTGCTGATGTCTCCTTTGAAGGAGGCGTGTTCAAATGTGCCCGACATATCTGTCACATTGGAAAGGTTTGGGATACCCGCATCATCGGCAATGGTCAGGAAGTCGCAGTTCCAGAAAGCACCGTTCATGGAAGTCCACTCAATGTCTCCCCACTGTTCGATGGTGCGTATCTGCCATGCTGCAATTTTATTTCCTTTGAAGTAGATATGTGGAAACGTCCCGCTGATGGTCACGGTGGTCGCCCCAGTTTACGGTGTAGTTGTAAGTTTCCCCGCTAGCGGTAGGAATGGTAATGGTTTCGTTGGCAGTTTTCGTTTCCCAGGTGGTAACGAAGGCATCCAATATGTTTACTTCCTGCGTTTGCACGATGCTTTTGCCCCCATGCGTGAAGGTCCACGTGATGGTGGCATCAGAGGTAATGGGCAGGAGGTCATCAGGATGCGCAGCGGTGATCGTTGTCCCCGTACCTGAACAGCCGGTCGTGGCGGTGGGGGCGGTCAGTAAGGTGATGGGATCCCGCGATGTACGGGTCGGCAGAGAAGGTACACTCATCCGTAACTCTACCAATTCATCTCCTGTGATGTTCCAAGCGTGATTGCTGCTGAGGTTGTCCCTTGCGTCCTTGCCTGCACAAGAGTAATGTTCCGGTGCACCAAAAGTGATGTCTTGAGGGATTTGGCTTTCGCCCGCATCTAAGGTGCTCCATCCGTTCAGGAGTTTATCGTAGTTTTCGGAAGACATGGAGGTATTATAGAAAAACATTTCCTCCATATCCGTCACGCTGCTGATGTCCCACTTGCTGAGGTCTCCATTGAAAACCGTTGATATTTCAAACCACGAATTTCCTGCAAACATGCTTGACATGTCTGTTACGCTGCTGACGTTCCACTTGCTGAGGTCTCCGTTGAAGGAAGAAAAGTAAAACATGTGTGACATATCTGTCACGCTGCTGACGTTCCACTTGCTGATGTCTCCGTTGAAAACTGATATGAATGATAAGTCTTCCTGATATCCTGCAAACATATTCTCCATATTTGTCACGCTGCTCACATCCCACTTGCTGAGGTCTCCGTTGAAGTAAGAAGCTTCAAACATGCTTGACATGTCTGTTACGCTGCTCACATCCCACTTGCTGAGGTCTCCGTTGAAGTAAGAAGCTTCAAACATTCTTGACATATCTGTCACTTTGCTTACATTCCAGTCGCTGAGGGCTCCTCCGGTGAAGGTTTTAGCATCATAAAACATGCCTGACATATTCGTCACGCTGCTCACATTCCACTTGCTGATGTCTCCGTTGAAGTAAGAAGCCGAGAACATTCCATACATATCCGTCACTTTGCTTACGTCCCACTTGCTGATGTCTCCGTTGAAGTTTCCAGTACCAGCAAACATGCTTGACATATTCGTCACCTTGCTTACGTTCCACTTGCTGATGTCTCCGTTGAAGTTTTTAGCACTAGCAAACATTTGCGACATATTCGTCACCTTGCTTACGTCCCATTCGCTGAGGTCTTCGTTGAAGGTAGAACCGAAGAACATGTTTGTCATATCCGTCACGCCCGAAAGGTCCGGGACACCCGCATCATCAGCAATGGTGAAATAGCAATGCCCAAAAGCTTTCTTCATGGAAGTCCACTGTATATCACCCCACTGTTCAATGGAGCGTATTTGGTCCGTCGCATCATCAACGAGAGATCTAAAATCGGCGGCTTCCCCGAGTAGGATACGCGGGAACGTTCCGCTGATGGTAATCGTGTGGGTACCGGGAGTCTTGTAAACATGGGAGGCATCTCCGGCAACGTTGTTATCCACAGTACCGTCGCCCCAGTTTACGGTGTAGTTATAGGTTTCCCCGCTAGCGGTAGGAATGGTAATGGTTTCGTTGGCAGTTTTCGTTTGCCATTTAGTGATAAAGGGTTTTTGAGCATTTCCCTGTGCGTATATAGACAGTGCAATAAGCCCTGCCGGAATGATGAGCAAGGCTTTTTTTATCTGCTGCTTGCTGTGAAGAGTAATTTTTCGGGACGGACAATTTTTCTGACTTGTGCAGCCCTTGCGCTTAACCCTGCTTGCCATGTGAAGGAGGTATATCCTTAATAACTTTTCCATTTTGAATTATGTTTTATTAGATTTAAAAAATCAAAGATAGTACTATAAAAATCAAATATACAAAAACATATTATTTTTTTTTCGGTTTTTTTCCGGTTCGGGAAATCGGTATCGTCTGTTGTCCTGTCTCCGGTGAGGTAAAAAGCGGTTTATTTTCGTTTAAAGTACGTTTTTCACCGGTCAGGTATGGGTAAATGTTTTCTGAGATATGAATAAATATTTTTTTTACGATGCAAAACCTTCCGTTTTACTTCTCCGGTTTTTGGTATTACATCAAAACCGGTTTAAATTTACTTAAAAAGTTCTTTCGGGGAACCCAAACGAATGGATGTAAAAATTGAGGAAAGCTGGAAAAACCGTTTGTCGCCTGAGTTTGAGAAGGCGTATTTTAAAGCATTGGTAAAATTCATAAAAAATGAATATGCGAATTATAAAATATATCCTCCGGGGTCAAAAATTTTTAATGCTTTTATTCATTGCCCGTTTGACAGGGTGAAGGTGGTTATCGTAGGTCAGGATCCTTATCACGGTCCGGGTCAGGCTAACGGGCTTTGCTTTTCTGTCAACGACGGGGTGAGGCAGCCTCCATCCCTTGAGAATATATTTAAGGAAATACAGGATGATATTGGTAAACCCGTTCCCTACTCGGGTAATTTGGAAAGGTGGGCTACTCAGGGAGTTTTGTTATTGAATGCAACACTTACCGTGAGAGCAAGGCAGGCGGGTTCACACCAGGGGAAAGGATGGGAGCTTTTTACGGATAAGGTTCTGGAGGTGGTGTCAAAAGAAAAGGAAAATATTGTATTTATTCTTTGGGGTGCATACGCTCAAAAAAAGGGGGTGATTATTGATTCTCAAAGGCATTTTGTGTTAAAATCGGCTCATCCGTCACCCTTCTCAGCCAACAACGGTTTTTTCGGTAATGCACACTTTTCGAAGGCGAATCATTACCTTGAGCAAGCGGGTCTGGAACCTATTGACTGGTAGAAGCCTTTGGGTTCGACTGTGCTGTTTATCTTTTGGTTTCCTTAGTGTCCGCTGTTATTCAATTGCGTTGAAGAGGCGATTCCATCTTATTTTATTAATGAATTTTCCGTTCCTGTTCCAGGACATCCATATGAAAGAGGCTTCACCTACGATGTTATCTTCCGGGACGAATCCCCAATACCTTGAATCATCCGAAGCGTGCCTGTTATCTCCCATCATAAAATAATAATCTTTCCTGAAGGTATATGAGGCAGCCGCCTCTCCATTTATTTTTAGCTCCCCTTCGGAGATTTCAACAGACTTGAGTCCTTCGTAATTCATGATCGTACTGCCGTACCTCGCAAGACTCTCCTCGGTAACTTCAATTTTCATGCCTCTGGCCGGAATGGTAAGCGGGCCGAAGAAGTCCCGATTCCAGGGGAAATATTCAGCATCAGGAAAGATGCCAAACTCTGCCTGTCCTTCACTTCTAAGCTGAAGGATTACGTCTTCAATAAATGTAAGTTTTTTTAGTTGTTCAGCTACGTCCGGTGAAAGGTGGATAAAATATCCCTCCGGAATTCTTTGCTCAATACTTTGAGGATCAATGTTATACTTTTCAAAGATTCTGTCCCTAATGACTTCCGTTGTCTTTACAAAATAGATGTGCTGCATCAGCGGGGGGTCATCGGATTTTTCACCATTGATATATACCTGAGTGTTTTTAATTTCTAATGTTTCTCCTGCTACTGCCACTGCTCTTTTAATGTAGTGGGTTTTAAGATCGAGGGGATGGAATTTACCATCTCTCCGTTTGTTATAATCTTCAAAATCTCTTTCGGCAGGATAATTAAAGACGACCACATCATTGCGTTCCACTTTACCTAATGAAGGCAGCCGATAGCTGCTTAATGAAACAGCGGGGATGTATGAAGGAATACTGGTTCCCCAAATCGTTTGGTGAGTTAAGGGCATCTGTAGAGGTGTTTGCGGGGTTCTGGGGCCATACGCTGCTTTGCTCACAAACAGGAAATCTCCAACTAATAATGATCTTTCCATCGATCCCGTAGGGATGATGTATGCTTCCATAAAGATCCATCGGACGAAAGTTGCACAGAAAACAGCAAATACGATTGCTTCAAACCATTCTTTGCCCAGAGATTTTTTCGGTTTAGGAATTGAAGTGGCTTTATCTATGTATTTTGTGTCGGTCCATGCCACATAATTCATGTAAACAGGAGCGAGTACCACGCCAAGTACCTGATCAAGGTAAGTGTATTTACCAAAGGACTTTAAAAGGTCTAAGTGCATTGTGAGTGCGACGAAGAAGTTCATCACCGGTACGAATAGCAGTATCAGCCACCAGACCGGTCTGCCAATTATGCGGAGGTGGATATAATAATTGTAAACCGGGATAAATCCTTCCCACCCTTTCTTTCCGGCTTTTTCAAAGAACTTATAATAGGCAGTGCCCTGAAGGACAAACCATAAAATGATAAATACGATAATGAAAACAGGATTGAAGTCGTTGAAATACATTTTTTATTGATTGTTTATAAAATCTGACATTGTTAAAAATCCACTTCTGGACCGGACCCATTTAGCCGCTTTTATTACGCCCTGAGCGAATACGCTTCTATCCTGCGCTTCATGAGTAATTGCTATTTTTTCAAGCTTTGACGAGTAGGTTACGGTATGGGTGCCGGTAACGTTGTGCTTTCTTTCCGAAATGATTCCCATTTTTTGATGATCGGTGGATTTTTCATTTATCCAGGAACTTATTTCCTGATAGTTTTTTATTGTTCCCTCCGCCAGTGTTATTGCAGTTCCACTTGGACTGTCCTTCTTTTCCGTATGATGTACTTCCCGTATTTCCGGTGTAAAATCAAGAGCCGCCATCTTTTTAGCCAGCCATTCATTTAGTTCGAAGAATAGATTCACCCCTACACTAAAGTTAGATGCGTGGAGAAAGGTGCCATGGGTATCATTACAGATTTTTTTGATCTCCGGGAGTCTGCTAAGCCATCCGGTGGTTCCGCTGATGACTTTGATATTGGATTCCAAACAAAATTTTATGTTTTCGAATGCATATTCCGGTTGGGTGAATTCGATTGCTAAATCAATATTCTGATTTTTCAGGATGGAGATATCACCCTCCCGATCAATTATTTCCGTAAATTCAATTCCGTCCTTTAAGCCCAGCTGCTCAATAGCCTTACCCATCTTTCCATACCCAACCAATGCTGCCTTCATATTTAAAAATTGATGACCAATGAAACGCCTAATGCGTGCGAAAATAATGGAGTTGACTGAATTGAAGGTTTGATATTAATAGCCAGGTCTTCGTTAACGATAAATTCGTCCAGATGTGCAGCTACATGTGCATCCACAATCTGAATGAGGTAAAAGGCGGTTCCAAGCACCATCAGAAAGTCTCGATTTCTCCTGAAGTTATCCCTGTTTCTTACCAGCCCGTCTGTATTTGTAATCCTGCCGAATACATTTTCACCTCCTGCACTTGTAATTATTGCTGCGTTCCGAAGGGTATTATAGATCCGGTTATTATAATTAATGTAATGGGCAAATATCAGTAATCCTGAGCATACGATGGGCACCTTCCAGTACTGCTTATTATAGATCTGACCTAATCCCGGGAGAACTGCTGACAGCAGCGCGGCTCTTTGCGGGTTTAAGTCCGATACCTCCCGGAAAAGCAAGTTATCTTCCTCCGTTTCAATAAAAACAGAGTCATCAGGCATGATTGACTGTTCCTGTGCAATACCACATAGAACAGAATAAAAAGAAAATATAAACAAAATAATTCTCAACATACGGGCATCTTCATGCTGCAAAGTTCAGGCTTAAATATCGAGAATTTCTAAAATCCTATTCAAATCTTCCGTTGAAGTAAACGGAATTTTGATTTCTCCTTTGTTATTACCGTTTGCTTTGACTTGAATTTTTGAGCCAAAATGTGAGGATAACTTGGTTTGAACCGCTCTGATTTCCGAGGTCACTTTACTTTTTCTTTGCTTTACAGGGCTTTCCTTTTTACTTTCGGCTCTAACCAGCTCTTCTACTCTTCGAACGGAAAGGTCATTATTTATGATCTGCTTAAAAATATCAAGCTGTCGGCCGGCATCTTCAATTGAAATGAGTGCCCGGGCATGTCCCATGCTTAAATTACCATCTCGAAGGGCGACCTGTATGTCAGGAGGGAGTTTGAGCAGTCTGAGGTAGTTGGTAATGGTGCTTCTGTTTTTTCCGACGCGTTCACCGAGTTGTTCCTGTTTCAGGTCACATTCGGAAAGTAATCTCTGGTAGCTAAGTGCAATTTCAATTGCATTCAGGTTTTCTCTCTGAATATTTTCGATTAAGGCCATTTCCAGCATCTGCCGGTCGTCGGCAGTTCTGATATAAGCCGGTATGGTTTTTAATCCGGCTTTTTTGCTTGCCTGAACTCTTCGTTCTCCGGAAATTAACTGGAACTCGCTCCCGCTGAGTGCCCGAACAGTAACAGGCTGTATGATTCCCTGTACTTTTATTGATGCTGCCAGTTCATCAAGTGCCTCTTCATCAAATTCAGTTCTTGGCTGCCAGGGATTGATTTCAATTTTTGAGAGTTCAATCTCACTGACAGCACCTTCAGATGCAGCCCCGGCTCTACTGATTTTCTTTTCTTCATCAGAATCTTCTAACAAAGCCCCCAGCCCTCTTCCCAGGCCGGATTTCTTTTTCAACTTACTTTCTGTCATTCGTTGTTTTAGGCTGCTTTTACTTCATTCCTCCGTAAGATTTCTTTGGCGAGGTTCAAATAGCTGATAGAACCTTTACTGTCCGCATCGTGTGTAATGGCAGGCATACCAAAGCCGGGAGATTCACTCAATTTTATATTTCTTGGAATCATGGTACTGAAAACGAGGCTTTCAAAGTGCATTTTCACCTCTTCAACCACCTGATTAGCAAGGTTCAGTCTTACATCGTACATCGTCAGCAGGATGCCTTCAATTTCTAATTCCGGATTTAGTCGTGTTTGGATGATTTTGATTGTGTTTAACAGCTTACCCAATCCTTCAAGTGCAAAATACTCACACTGTACAGGCACCATCACGGAATCAGCGGCCGTAAGCGCATTGATGGTAATAAGCCCGAGAGAAGGGGAACAATCAACAATTATATAGTCATAATCATCTTTTACTTCTCTGAGTGCATTCTTCATCTTCTCTTCCCGATCTTCAATGTTGACCATTTCAACTTCTGCTCCAACCAGGTTGATGTGAGAAGGCAAGAGGTCAAGATATTTGATCTCTGTCGTTACAATACTTCCTTTTACATTTGCACCCTCTACCATGCATTCATACACACTTACTTTAACTTCTTTTGGGTTGATTCCTACACCGGAAGTAGCGTTTGCCTGGGGGTCAGCATCCACGATAAGTGTTTTAAATTCTAAGGCAGCCAGACTTGCTGCAAGATTGATGGCCGTAGTGGTTTTACCGACTCCGCCTTTCTGATTTGCTACTGATATAATCTTACCCATTGTATATCTGTTTCCGAATTTTTAACAAAGAAAAGATGACAAATATATTTAAACCTCATTTCAAGGCAATCGGGATGTTAGTAACTTGTGAAAAAAGAAAAACAAGTATTGCCGAGTATTCACAGACAAATAAAATCCTTTATAAAAGGAAGGGTTAAATGAGTTGATTTTGTTCAGTCTGATCGCTTGCAAGTTACTCACATAAGTTGAACGTAATGTTGGCTTCCGGATTTTACAGTTGTTTGAGTTTACTCAATGTACAACGATAAAAAACAAATAGTACCTGACCAAAATGTCGTTTTAGACCTTGTTTGGAGTGTCGCTTTCTCTTGATGGGCAGGTTTGGCTAAATGCGCTCGGAATTGCAGTTATACATTGTTATAACCGTTTTTTTTGTTTTTTACTTTTCCCCAAGCCAATACTTTTACTCCTTTTGAGTAATGAATTTTACTTGGATGTTCGTTTATTAATTTTTTAAACCTCGGATAATTCAAATCCAATTTTCGTAAGCTGATTTCATTCATTGGCCATTCCGGATGATGGATTTCAAATTCGTTAATTGATTTATCAGTATCTTGGAAAAGCGCATATCTTTCCGTTAACCATTTGTCCAATTCAGTTTTTTGAGTCAGTTCCTTTCCAATTGTAAATTCAATGTAAAGTTTGTCATTAAATTCCAAGTTTTGGGATTGATATTTTTTGTCCATCCTTTTAATTTCCGAAAATCTATATGGAAGTTCTGAAATTCCTTTTGCGATTTTACAGGATAAATTTTTTCCACCTTCGATACTCAAAAAGTAAACCCCCGTTTTATTATTTGACTTAACATAAGTCCGAATGTTTATTTCATCAAAATCCGATATTGGCGAAAAGGAAGGCAGGTTTTTCAGTCTTATCTTTTCCATTGTAAAGGGAACAACTGAAATCCAAGGGCTGCCGTCGAAAAGGTCAATTTCCAATTCTTTAGGAACAAACTTTTCCAATTCCGTCAAGTCAGCCTGATAATGAAGAAATATTGCATTATTCCATTCTTGATAAAATTTCCAATTGTCAGTCGGAATTTTCCAAGGCCTGTGCTTTGTGGTGTTTAATATTTCTCGGATTGTCATTTCGCAAAATTGGCTGCAACAATTGCCTAAACGTAATTGCGTTCATTTCTTTTTATCCTTACAAATTTAAAGGATTTTTAATAGGGGAACTATCTGCTTTGTGCCCCGTTAAACCCTTCAATATCATTCTTAATGTCTTCTAATGTCCCTTTCACCCATTCAAAGTTGTTTTCATATTTCTGATGTATATAAGTCTCTATCTCCCGAAAGTCAGGAGTGAAAAATGAATATTCCAGTTTATAGTTTCTTTCAGGGTCTCCGGTCTGATAGCTGCCTAAACGGCTTTTGACATTGGAAGCGACACCTACTTTGTAAAAACCTTTGTGTTTGGGGTGACTGATGATGTAAACATATTTTTGAGGCCGATAATTAACACCTTGATCCGTCCTTTCAGGTGGTTTGGTAGAAAATTCAATGTTTTGAGCAAAAAGGCTTTTAACCTCTTTTTCGGTTCTTATTTTTACCAGTTCGTAAGCCTTAACGGATACGTCTATACCTATCCATTGCCTGTTTAATTTTTCAGATGCCACGCAAGTAGTGGCACAACCACAAAATGGGTCTAAAACCATATCACCCTCATTACTGGATGCTTTAATGATACGCTCTAACAAGGCTAACGGCTTTTGAGTAGGGTAACCGGTACGTTCCTTTGCGGAGGGGGCTATGGGTTGTATTTGTAACCAATCATCCGGATGCCTTCCTTTAGGATTTAAACTTTGTTGTCCAAAATCTTTTCCCTCTCTTACATTTCCTATATAGTGCTTAAACCTTTCTTTTGTAGCTTCCGCATATTCTTCCCTTACTTCATCTATATTGAAAATATATTTGTTTGTAATAGAATATCGAAATATAATATCATGTCTCTTACCAAAGTCTTTTTTAGGGTAACCGGCTCCCCTATAACACCACACGATCTCATTTCTAAAATTCTTTTCACCAAAGATGCAGTCCAATACCAGTTTTAAATAATGGCTCATCGTCGGGTCACAATGCAGGTACAGGCTGCCGTTGTCTTTTAGCACTCGGTGACATTCCATAAGCCGGATTGCCATATAAGCCAGATAACAAAAGTTATACGATTGCTTCCCTTCAATATTTTTAACCGCACTCAGTAGTTCATGGATCGGATAGTGGTCTTCTTTGATGTCTGTTAGCCACTCTTCTTTGAGGTCTTTTTCCCTAAAAATATCTGAAAATTCAGCACCCTCTGCACTGCTGCCTATCGGTGCGGTAAATGTCTTTTTCTTATTGAAAGGGGGATCAAGATAGATCAGGTCTATACATTCCGTATTGATTCCTCTTAGCACTTCTAGGTTATCGAAGCAAAAAATGGTACGGTTATCAATATTTAACCCCATGATTGGTAAACGCTTTTTTCTTTAAAATTACTTAATGGGTTAAAAAGTAGATAGTTGCCTTAAAATATATTATCCGGGTTTGAAAAGGTTTAAATGGCATGAATTGAACTATTATTAATAAATCTGATGTTTTTAATATTGTGAAAAACCTGAGTAAAGAATAAATGAACTTGGATATACTCGGAATCACCGCTCATCCGGATGATGCTGAGCTGTCTTTTGGAGGAACATTACTGGTTCATAAGGAAATGGGCTATAAAACCGGAATTGTTGATTTGACAAAGGGTGAACTTGGAACCAGAGGCACTCCTGAAATAAGAGCAGAAGAAGCAGAAAAATCCGGAGCAATACTCGGACTTAGTATGAGAGTGAATTTGCAACTTTTGGACGGCTTTTTTGAAAATAACAAGACCAGTCAGCTAAAAGTAGTAGAGCAGATTCGACGATTTCGTCCGAAGATTGTTATCACAAATGCTACCTATGATCGGCATCCGGACCATGTACGAGGCTCACAATTGGTTGAGACAGCCTTTTTTCTCGCAGGGCTGAGAGCGGTCAAAACGCAGTGGGAGGGCAAATCACAAGCAGCTTATCGGCCGGATAAACTTTATTTCTGTATTCAGAGCACTGCAAAGGAACCTGATCTTATTGTTGACATTTCCGGAGTGATCGAGAAGAGGAGAGCGGCCATTAATGCTTTTAATTCACAGTTCTATGATCCCGAAAGTAGTGAACCGGAAACTTATATTAGTAGTAAAGGATTTACGGATATGCTTGAGGCCAGGGCCATTGACTGGGGTCAGAAAATAGGCGTAAGATATGCTGAGGGTTTTACGGTCAAGCATTCACTTGGAGTAAAGAATTTGTTTGATCTGGTTTAAAGTTAGTGTCAAAATACCTTAACGGGATAGACCGGAAGGTCAGGTCTTCTTTATTTTTATTTCAATTAACCAACCATAAACTATACCTCAGAACAACAAGAAGTTATTAGAAGCAATTAGAATTTAATTGTGAATGCAGGATCCGGTAAGGCTTCAAACAGCTAAGAAGAATCTTTTTTATAATATAACCTGAAATTGAAAAATATTACCTTTAATCAAGTATTTATACCAATCATATAATTTGTTTTGGTAATGTTGATCTTTTTATAATATTTACATAATTGTTAAATAATTATTTTAGTAATTAGAAAACATTTTATAAACAAAAAAGTAAATTGACATTATGAAAACAAAATTTTTACACTTTATAGTTTCTACATTTCTAATTGGAATAATATGGTCTTGTGATAGTGATGAAGATATTGAGTTAATTGAACCGGACTATCAGCTAACTCTAGCGAAAGAATTAGCCGATCATTTAATAGAAAACGGATTTGAAGTTCAATTGGAAGGTAGCCGAATTAACATTCATCGCCGAGTAATTAAAGATGCTGAAAAGTTCAGCACTACTGTACATGAGCATTTATTAACCCAAGAAATTATTATTGATAAAATTGATCTATTACAAAGTATTAAGTACGGTTCACTCAACTCTTCTAAGGCAAGAATAGAATGTGGTCATACTTCATTTGAGGAGTATGCAAATGGTTCGTGTACTTTTGAGTATTGTTGGGACGATACTAATATAGACTATTTTCACATAGATGTCTATTGCGCTTAATTTATGAGAAAAATGAATGAAATAAAATTCTTTCTAAAAAAGATGTTCCGGTTATGGTTCATAGTTGTATTTATGTCATGCAACGATAATGAATCTACTCGTATGGAACTAACAAAAGCACATCAACAGATAGACAGTTTGAATAATGCGCTTATGACATGTCAGAAAGAACTTGAAGTAACACACGAATATGCTAATTTTAACTTAGAAAAATATCAACAGTTAAAATATGAATGTGATCAAAAGTAATTTAGGTTTTGATATGTAGGTTGGAATTGCTCTTTTCCGGTGTGAAAACCGACTCTGCATAATTCGTGGGGAAGTTGGCAGCTAAGGAGAATAGAAACCACTCCAAAATAATTACATGTTCACTTTCACCCACTCAAAAGCATTGGCAAAAGGCTCCATCCAAGGGGAAATCTCCGCATTTTCCAGTCCTTTTCTGAAGGGCCAGTTCCATTGGAACAGTGATCTTTCCGGGTGAGGCATAATCGCCAGATGTCGTCCGTCTTTTGAACAAACCGCAGCCGTATCAAAGGAACTTCCATTCGCATTTCCGGGAAATTCACTGTAACTGTACTTGACAGGTATTGCAAAATCGTGTTCATTTTCTAATTCAAATCGGCCCTCTCCATGTGCTAACCAAACTCCAAGCCTTGAACCTATCATTGACTGAAGCATCACGGAGTTCGTTTCCCGGACATCAACATTAATAAAACCACACTCGAATTTTTCGGAGGCATTATGGTGCATTTTGGGGTGCCGATCTCCCATTTCGGAATAAATTAACCCCAACTCCATCATCAACTGGCATCCGTTGCAAACCCCCAGACTCAGGGTATCTTCCCTGGCATAAAAATCATCCAGTGCAATTTTAGCCTTGTCATTGAAAAGGAATGAACCGGCCCAGCCTTTAGCCGAACCCAATACATCAGCATTGGAGAACCCCCCCACGAAGGCGATCATACTCACTTGCCTTAAATCTTCTCTGCCGGAAATCAGGTCGGTCATGTGAACGTCCCTGACATCAAAGCCGGCAAGCCAGAGTGCGTAGGCCATTTCGCGATCACTGTTTGCTCCTTGCTCCCGGATTATTGCGGCTTTGATACCGGATTTTACTTTTCTGTTAAAATCAAGGTTGTATGCGGCTGCTTTTCCGTCAAATCGTTTCGGGAACGAGTAGGAGAGAGGCTGGCTAAATCGGTTCTTTTTTCTTTCTCCGGCAAGTGCAGGCAGTGTTTGTTTTTGATCAAACAAAAACGAGGTTTTGAACCATTCCTTTCTTAGCTCATCCATATCAAAGTCTTTCGACCAGTTGTCTTTTTTGATGTGAAGCGTTCTTTTATCCGACAGCTTTCCTATTTCACAGTAAGTGATTTCCGGTTCTTCCATTGCTAAATCATCAAGCTGAAGCAGCACTGCCGGTTTTTCCGAGAATAATACATTCATAAGATTGCCATCCAGTCGGGATAAATCCACCTCAAGCCCACCTGATGTATTGGCGAAATTCATCTCCAATAGCGTAGTGATTAAACCACCGGCAGATACATCATGCCCGGCGATTACATGTCCTGCTCGGATTAATTTCTGAACAGTTGCGAAGGAGCTTTTCAAAATGTCGGGGTCTGCGTCCGGAGTCTTTGATCCTAAACCTGATAATATTTGAGCAAAAGAAGAGCCACCTAACTCAAATGAACCGCCGGAAAAGTCTACATAAACTAATGTGGAGTCTTTTCTCTTGGGATTGAGTACGGGGCTGACTGTTTTATTAATATCGTTTACTTCGCCTACAGTGCTGATGATCACGGTACCCGGAGCGTACACCTTCTCTCCGTCCGGATACTTCTGGGTCATGGACATAGAATCCTTGCCTGTCGGGATATTAATTCCCAAATTGCATACAAAATCACTGAGAGATCGTACTGCATTGTAAAGCCTTGCATTTTCTCCTTCATTCCCGGCTGGCCACATCCAGTTGGCACTTAGAGACACTCCTTTTAATCCGTGAGTAAGTGAGGCAAATACCAGGTTAGAAAGTGCTTCTGCAACAGAAAGCCGAGAACCGGAACCTGAATCTATAAGTCCGGAGATCGGGGCATGTCCAATGGAAGTAGCAATCCCTTTGTTTGATTTAAAATCAAGTGCCATCACAGCTACATTATTCAGAGGAAGCTGAAGCTCACCACAAGTCTGCTGGGTGGCAACTCGTCCGTTTACACACCTGTCTACTTTGTTGGTAAGCCAATCCTTGCAAGCTACGGCCTCCAGTTGAAGTACGTCTTTGAGATAAGCTTCAATTTTATCTTCTGAAAACTGTAGTTCGGAAAAGCAGGATGCTGATTTAATGTCTTCTAAGACTTTTTTTGGAGAAGACCCAAACAGGTGGTTGAGTTTCAAATCAAAAGGAGAGGACTCTTCATTGTCTTCAAATTTTAATCTCATATCGGAGCCGGTTTCCCCAACCTCATAATAAGGAGCACGCTCTCTTTCTGCTACTTTTCTCAGATACTCTGCTTGTTTTGCCTTAATCACCAGTCCCATTCTTTCCTGGGATTCGTTGCTAAGTATTTCCTTTGCAGATAATGTTTCATCACCAATCGGCAGCTTTTCCAAGTTGATGGTGCCTCCGGTTTCTGCTACTAACTCCGAAAGACAGTTTAAGTGTCCGCCTGCTCCATGATCATGTATGGATGTGATCGTGTTGTCTTCCAACTCAACCATTGCCCTTATCACATTGGCTACACGTTTTTGCATTTCAGGATTAGATCGCTGTACCGCATTTAACTCTAAGGATTGATCAAGTGCACCTGTGTCTACGGATGATACGGCTCCGCCTCCCATGCCAATCCGATAATTGTCACCACCCATCACCACTATCTTCTCATCGGCACTTACTTCTTTTTTAATTGCTTCTTTTTTCTTCCCATACCCTATGCCACCGGCAAGCATGATCACTTTATCATAGCCGTATTTCTTACCGGCTTCTTCATGTTCGAAGGTGAGAACACTACCGCAGATCAGTGGTTGACCGAATTTGTTTCCATAATCACTGGCCCCGTTGGAAGCTTTGGTGAGAATTTCCCGGGGTGTTTGATAAAGCCATTTTCCCGGTGCTTTTTCCCATGATCTTCCGCTCTCAAGACGAGCGTAGGAAGTCATATAAACGGCTGTTCCGGCTAAAGGAATACTTCCCTGTCCTCCGGCCATACGATCCCTTATTTCTCCTCCGGTGCCGGTAGCCGCACCGTTAAAAGGTTCCACCGTTGTTGGGAAGTTGTGCGTTTCAGCTTTTAAAGAGATGACTGACTCAAATTCTTTCTTATCGTACCCGTCAGGCTTGTCTTGGGAAGCAGGAGCAAACTGTTCTACTTCAGGTCCTTGAATGAAGGCAACGTTGTCTTTGTATGCAGAAACTAAGTAATTGGGATGTTCCTCAGAAGTTCTCCTGATCCATTGGAACAATGACATTGCTTGTTCTTCTCCATCAATGATGAAGCTGCCGTTGAATATCTTATGACGACAGTGCTCGGAATTGATTTGTGAAAAACCGAAAACCTCTGAATCGGTAAGTGGTCGGGCTATTTCTTTTGAAACGTTCTCAAGGTATTCAATCTCCTCATCACTAAGCGCAAGTCCCTCTTGTTGATTATACCTTGAAATGTCTTCAATATGTTCTATTGGGGACGGTACTCTTTCTAGTGTGAAAATGGATTGATTTAATCCATCGTAAACCTGCTGAAGCATGGGATCCGGTGTAGTTGTCGTGCGCTCCGGCAGGTAAGTTTCTATTCTGAAAATAGCATTGATTCCTGCATTATGGATAATATCAGTGGCGTTGGTGCTCCAGGGTGAGATCATTTCTTTCTTTGGACCGATAAATTTTCCTTCAATGTGTTCTTTTTTAATAAGTGGAGCTCCTGAAAATAGCCAGATGAGCTTATTGATTTCCTGATCTGAGAGTTGATCGGAGACACCTACGGCAATGACAGCTTCGGGCGACTTTTGAAAGAATTGAATCATTTAAGTATCCACTTTAAGAAATATCCAAAATTAACTAACCGGATGAGATTTTAAAGGCAGGCAATTAGTATTGAATTTTGACGCTTAGACTTTTTTGAATAAATAAACCTACCTCTTTTGCCTTGATTAATTGATGATGCTTGACGAGGAGATTAAGGAATATTGAATCCATTGATCCTTTTGAACTGTACATTTGCCTGCTTTGTCCAAATCATAAGAATCCGGTAAATTTATCGGGCAATCTTTAATAAATTTGATAGCAAAACTATCTGTAAGTGTCACATTTTCGGTTTTAAGTGGTAGTATTTTACTTTTCACGAAAAAAAAATATTTTGAGGAATAAAAATACTTGCGATGATGTTTTTTTGCGTATGGAAACTTTAAGAAGTTCAAAAATCTTTATCGTGTTAAGACGGTTGTTGAATTGTTAGTTATAGGATTTGAAAAAAGCTAAAAGAGAAAATAGTTGAAAGTGTGGCTAAGGTTTTTACTTGATACGGAATAAAGATTGTGATTATGGATGATGTGATGAACAAATTCTTTATATTTAAGAAGAAATTGTGCCGATATTTTCAAAGGTCGGATAAGAGATAATATCAAAAGGGGTATTGAAAAGGGCTATTTCCTAAGAGAAAGAGGATTCGGAAATTCCGTCAATACCCGGCTCAATGTCTGTACAATTTTTTTAATTTAAAAGATTTCAGAATGATAAATTTGATTTTTTTACAGTTTAACTTCAAACCATGGATTCATTTTGTTAATGGATTACTTGTAGACGGAGGAGGGAAGAAATATGAAGAATATGATCAATTAGAAAACCAAAATTATACACGCTGACAATATATGAGAAGGTTATTAACAATCCTTCTGTCGGTTTTTTGGCTGACAGGTACTGCGCAAGAGTCAATCGGAATGTCTCTTGATGATTGTATAAAATATGCAATAGAACATAATGAGCAATTAGAGATTGCCCGATTGGAAAATGATATTTCTGAAACTCAAATCAAAGAAACACTTGCCGGGGGGTTCCCGGAAATAGATGGCTCAATTGAAGGCACCAGGAACTTTAGTATTCAGGTAACTCCGATCCCGGACTTTATTTCTCCATCTGTTTATCAGGTTCTGGTTGATGAGAATTTAGTTAATGATGAACAAAGAGAATTCGGAACATTTCCGGCAGCTTTTGGTACGGACTGGAATGGAAAAGCGGGCTTGTCTGTAAGTCAATTGATTTTTGATGGTTCTTTCTTTGTAGGGCTGCAAGCTGCCAGAACCGTGAAAGAGCTTAGTAAGAAGAAAGAGATTCAGGAAAAGGTTGATGTTATTGAGAATGTTTCGAAGGCCTACTACTTAGTATTGGTTTCAGTTAAGAATCTTGAATTTGTTGCCAGAAATTTTGCAACAGTAGACACGCTATACAATGAGACATCTGCACTCTATGAAAATGGTTTTGCAGAAAAAATTGATGTTTCAAGATTAAAAATCCAGCATAATAATCTTAAAGTTAGTCTAAAGAACAATACTGAACTCTTAATTACTTCTTATAATCTATTGAAATTTCAAATGGGGATGCCGTTAAGTGAAAGGATAACATTAACTGACGAGCTGACAGATGAGCTAATATCCTCAGTTCAAACTGATCAAGAGGGAGATTATACGATTAGGCCTGAGTATGGTGTTTTGCAAACGAATAAGAACCTTATTGCATTAAACATCAAAAACTTTAGATCACAATATATACCAAACCTTTACGCTGACTATAAATTCGGATGGAATTCCGGTACTGATACCTTTGCAGAGTTGACCGACTTTAATGATCAGTGGTTCAAGTATAGCAATCTGGGATTGACACTCTCCATTCCAATTTTTGATGGCTTTGCAAAACGGGCAAACATTCAACGTAATAAAATTCAAATGGATCAGATTCAATTAAATATTGATCAATTTGAAAATAATGCAAACCGTGAGGTTATTGAAGCAAGGATTAAACTGGAAAATGCGAAACGAAGCATTGAAGCTCAAAAAGAAAATGTGGCATTAGCTCAGGAAGTCTATAATGTCACCAGAATAAAATATCAGGAAGGTGTAGGTTCAAACTTTGAAGTAGTGGAAACCAATACAGACTTGAAAGAATCCCAAACAAACTACTTAAATGCCGTTTACGAAGGCATTACATCACAAATTGAACTTAAAAAAGCTTTAGGAATACTTAACAAATAAGATCATGCAAAAAATCACTAATATTATATTTAAAAACTTAATACTACTTGCAATTACGGGTGTTACCGTAAGTTGTAGTGGAAACAATTCATCGTTAGGTGATTTAATTGCCGAAGGGAATCTCTCGGCAATACGGGACAAGAAAAAAGAGCTGACTGCTCAACAAAAAGCCATCAACAGAGATATATCGCTGTTAGATTCTGTTATCATAGCGAAAGGTAATGATAAGAAATACCCTTTGATAACAGTTTTAAATATCAATGAGCAGGATTTTGTTCACTACATTGAACTTCGGGGGGATGTGACCACTAAACAGAATGTCTTAATATATCCTGAAGCAGCAGGAACCTTAATTCGTGTTTATGTTCAGGAAGGTGATAGAGTGAAAGCAGGTCAGTTGTTAGCATCAATAGATGATGGCGGACTTAGCAATCAACTGGTTCAGATGAAAACACAATTGACTCTGGCAAAAACCACTTACGAAAGACAAAATAGACTCTGGGAACAAAAAATTGGTTCTGAAATTCAATTCCTTGAAGCCAAAACCAACTACGAAGCACAAGCTGCTTTGGTGGAACAAATGGAAGATCAATTAAATAAGTATTCTATTCGGGCTCCATTTGCCGGGATCGTTGATGATGTGATCAAGGCTCAGGGAACTGTTGTAGCTCCGGGCGGTCCGGGTTCCGAGGTATTCAGGATTGTTAATCTTTCTAATATGTACCTTGAAGTTCCGGTACCTGAGACATATATTGCTACCGTTACGAAAGGGAAAAAGGTTAAGGTTGAGTTTCCTGTTCTAAACGAGTCAGTTGAATCTTACGTACGTGAAACCGGAAACTTCATTAATCCGAATAACAGGTCGTTTATAGCGGAAATTCCAGTTACAAATGAAAGCGGAAACATAAAACCTAACCTTACAGCTAAGATTCATATCAATGACTACCGAAATAAGGCAGCATTGCTGATACCTCAAAATACGGTTTCTGAAAATTCGGAAGGTGAGCAATATGCTTACATCGTTACTAATATCTCTAATGACAATGTGGCAATTGCTAAGAAAACGATTATCCGGACAGGCAAGACCCAAGGTGATTTTGTTGAAGTTCTGTCCGGAATTAAGACCGGACAAAGCATCATCGTTGAGGGTGCAAAAAATGTAAAAAACGGACAAAAAGTGAAAATTCTAAAAGGCTGATCCTATGGCTTCTCAAAAGAATAAGGTAGATAAAGAGTTTAAGCTCTCATCATGGGCAATCAAGAATCCATCTGTGGTTTATTTGATCATTGCATTATTCCTGATGAGAGGGCTGTCGGTATATTTTGCAATGCCAAGGGAGAATTTCCCCGAAATCAAAGAGACAAAAATCTATGTAAGTACTTCATTTCCGGGTAATACGGCAGAAGATATTGAGCGTCTGATTACAGACCCTCTTGAAGATGAAATAAAAAGTATTAGTAACGTTGTGGAAATCTTATCCACTTCCCAGGAAGACTACTCCATCATCACAGTAGAGTTTGATGAAGACATTACAGTTGAGGCAGCAAAGCAGAAGGTGAAAGATGAGGTAGACAGTAAAAAAGCAGGTGAAGACTGGCCATTATTTAATGGGGCAAAAGTTGAGCCAAACGTTTTTGACCTAAATATCTCCGAGGAAACACCAATAATGAATGTCAACATATCCGGAGATTATCCGGTAGATAAATTGAAAGAATATGCTGAATATCTGAAGGAAGAAATAGAGGATTTGCCGGATATCAAATCTGCTGATATTCGCGGAGCACAGGAAAAGGAAGTGGAAGTAGCCGTAGATATCTACAAGATGATGGCTGCAAAAGTTAGCTTTGATGATGTCATCAATGGAATTGCTAACGGAAATCAAACAATTTCTGCCGGTAATCTTAAAGCGAGTGGTCAAAGAAGAACGATAAGAATATCAGGTGAAATTGAACGACCGAATGAGCTGGATAATTTTGTGGTTAAATCCGAAAAAGGTGATCCGGTTTATCTGAAAGATATTGCCGAAGTCTCTTTTAAATCGGAAGACAAAACGACTTATGCCCGGGAGTTTGGTGCCAGTGTAGTGATGCTGGATGTAAAGAAGCGGGCAGGAAAGAATATGGTCAATGCTGTAAATAGTAGCAGAGCTATTATTGCAGATCTGGAGGAAAATTACTTCCCGACAGATCTTTCCATTACCATTTCAAATGATGAATCGGAAAAAACACTAAACCAGGTAAGTGACTTAGTGAATAACATCATCTTCGGGATTATCCTGGTTGTTACCATTCTGATGTTTTTCCTTGGCTTTAGAAATGCACTTTTTGTTGGGTTTGCTATTCCAATGTCAATGTTTATGTCCTTCGTGTTCATCAATGCAATAGGATATACTTTGAATACCATGATTCTCTTTGCATTGATTATGGGGCTCGGAATGCTGGTTGATAATGGTATTGTGGTAGTGGAAAATGTGTACCGATTAATGGATGAAGAGGGGCTCTCACGAATTGATGCTGCCAAAAAAGGAATTGCGGAAATCGCTTTTCCAATCATCATTTCAACCGCTACAACAGTTGCTGCCTTCGTGCCGCTGGGTTTGTGGCCGGGTGTAATGGGACAGTTCATGATTTACTTTCCCATCACACTCTCCATTGTTCTTGGCTCATCACTTTTTGTGGCAATTTTCATGAACTCAATGCTGGTTTCTCAGCTGATGGAAACAGGAGAGAAAAACCTTTCAAAAAGAGCACTTTGGAGAATCACCATAATTCTTGGAGGAATTGGTACACTGATTTTGCTTTTCGGCGGTTCTTTACGAGGGTTGGGAACATTAATGGTCTTTACAGCAGTGATGTTTTGGCTTTACAAATATGTCATCAAAGGACTGGCGATTAGTTTTCAAAGAAAAGTTCTTACAAAGATGGAGAGAACCTATGAAAAGCGAATTACACACGCCATTCGCGGAGGAAATGTTTTCTGGTACTTTGGCATAACATTTCTGATTCTTATAGGAACTTTTATCGCTTTTGGCGGATCGGTTGGATCCGGAAGGACAAAAGTGGAATTTTTCCCCGATAACGTTCCTAATCAGATAACCGTGTATATTGAATACCCTGAAAGTACTGCCATTGATAAGACCAACCGGATTACTAAGGAAATTGAAAACAGAGTCTATGAAATTGTCCGTGATGAGTTGTACATCATGAATGGTGTCAATGTTTTGGTGGAGTCTGCAGTATCTCAGGTGGGAGAAGGAGCCGGAAATCCATATATTGATGGCGGTTCCTCCGCTGAAATGCCGCATAGAGGCAAGATTACGGCTTCCATGACAGAATTTAAGTACAGGGAAGGAAGAGACTCAGAGAAATTAAGAAAGAAAATTCAGGAAGCATTGAGCGGTATTTATCCGGGTGTATCTATTTCGGTAGAGAAAGATCCGATAGGACCGTCAGCCGGGTATCCGATCAATATTGAGTTGGAAGGTAAAGATTATGATGAGTTAATTCAGGTGGCTGAGCAGATGCGTAACTTTATCAATGGTAAGAATATTGCCGGAATTGAGGAGATTAAAATTGATGTGAACAAAGGAAAACCTACGATGGAGGTAGAGGTAGATCGCAAAAAAGCCGGTGAGCTTGGAGTGGCAGTAGGTCAGGTAGGCCGGCAGTTACGAAGATCTTTGTTTGGTGAAAAGGCCGGAGTTTACAAAAAGGATGGGGAAGATTATGATATAAATGTCAGGTTTAACAAAGACCTTAGATATAATAAAAGTGCACTTTTCAATCAGAATATTACATTTAGAGACCAATCATCAGGCAGTATAAAAGAAGTACCTGTTTCGGCTGTGGCGAGGCAAAAGAATACTTCGGGATTTAGTGCTATTAAGCATAAGGACAGGAAACGAGTGGTTACCATTTATTCCGGTTTAAAGCCCGGATTCACTGATGCAGGGGCTATTGTCAGAGAAATAGAATCTGCCATGGAAACATTTACAGGTTTGCCCGATAGTGTCAAGATTGACTATACCGGACAAATTGAGGAGCAAAACAAGCAAATGACCTTTTTGATGAGCGCCTTCTTCATCGGCCTTGGTCTGATTGCTTTGTTGCTGGTATTTCAGTTTGGAGGCATTTCTAAACCGATCATCATTATGATTGCGATACTTCTGAGTTTAATTGGAGTATTTGGCGGACTGATGATAACCGGCTGGCCTTTTGTTATTATGATGACTATGATGGGGATTATTGCATTGGCAGGTATTGTGGTAAATAATGGAGTGGTTTTCCTGGATTATACTCAAATTTTAATTGACAGACGAAAAGAAGAACTAGGTATGGGAGAGCGTGAGTACCTGCCAAAAGAAGAGGTGGCAAAACTTACGATTAAAGGAGGAAAAGCCAGGCTTAGACCGGTACTCCTTACAGCTATCACCACGGTATTAGGTCTGGTTCCTTTGGCGATTGGTTTGAATATTGATTTCTTTTCATTGTTTACCGATTTCAATGCAAATATCTATCTTGGGGGAGATAATGTCATCTTCTGGGGTCCTTTGGCTTGGACTGTGATTTTTGGATTAATTGTGGCGACATTCCTCACGCTGATTATTGTTCCGGTACTTTTTACGATTACTTATCGTATGAAGTACAGATTATTTGCGAAAAAAAATGAAAGAGAGGCTGAAACAGAGATGACCATTAGAAAAGCGGCTTAAAATGTGTGTGATTTTTAAGCCTGCCTCAAATAATCACGTTAAATAAATACTGAAAATTTTTTCAATTTTGGTTAAAAAAACATTTTTTTTGTGAGATTAAAAGAAAAATTATATCTTGCATCAAAATTTTTAAACTCAAAATAAAGAAAGATGAAAACAATTAGCTTTTTATTTAAAATTTCCTGTTTGTTATTTTTTGTTGCGTGTGATCAAACAGACACCGATAACGTTGAAGTTTCAAACACAATTGAAAGTGTAAGTGTAGATATTAACTATAATACAGTGAATATTGCAGCACGCACACTTGATAACGAAGAATTGCCGGACAATGTGACCATTTTTATAAATGGTAAAGAAGTAAACGGTGCTTTTCACAGTGGCATAACTGACGATTTTGTAGACAAGGCTGACAGCCTTCTCTATCATTTTGTTAGATTTTATACCCTATCCGGTGCGGAACTGCCTGAAAACACGCAATTAGGTGTCTCTATTATCGTAGACAGAAAAAAAGAGACACTGCAAGATGCTTTTATACAGATTGGTTATCCTCATGAAAATGACAGAGGGTATAGAGGCGCGAGCTATGGTTTGGTTTCTGATAAAGTCAGTGAGTTGATTTACGACTATGCTAATTTTAATTTTAGTCTTGAGTATAGTGGTGAAGGTATTAGAAGATCGTTAGACGAAAATTTAGAAAATGGAGAAGCCTTATTTCCTGAGGAATTGGAAGAATTCTCTCTCATTATAAAAGGTGAAAGAGATGATGAAAGTTAGAATTGCTTCCCGATTTCGTTCTTAGCACCCTTTGCAAAATCTGATTTTTAGTCCGGATCTGAAGCTTTCAAAATTTTAAAAGCGAAGGATGGGCTGGAAGACAGGTTTTGCAAAGGACTCTACTAAGTCATTAAAAAATCGTTAGTTTGAATGATAATTAACTCCTGTGATACCCTTCACAGGGGTTTTCTTTTTATATATGAGTAGGATTTATTTTTTTATCATTCTTTTTGGTATCTATCTGGCATTCGACTATTATGCTTTTACTGCCATTCGATTCTTAACAAATGAGATGTCTTCATCGTGGAGACGTGGTATTACTATTTGTTACTGGGGAATAACGACCCTTTTAATTCTGGGGGTATTTCTTTATAATTATGCAGATTCGGAAGAGTTCAGGGAGATAAGAATGGTAGTATTTACTTCATTTGCTATTTTCTTTTTCGCCAAGATCTTTGCTTCGCTTTTTGTCTTACTGGATGACTTGAGAAGAATGGTGACCTATGTTTTTAACCTCTTGCCATTTTCAGAGAAAAAGTACTCAACCGGTCGTGCGGAGTTCATGGCACGCACAGCCCTGATTGCCGGAGCTATTCCGATTGCTGCTATGTCATTCGGTATTATTTCAGGTGCTCATGATTACAGAGTCCGGAGAAGAACGATTTATTTTAAGTCACTGCCCAAAGCATTTGATGGCGTTAGAATAGCACAGGTCTCGGATATTCATACAGGCAGCTTTTTTAACAAGACGGCAGTAGAGGGAGGAGTTGATTTATTTCTACGGGAAAAACCGGATATCGCCTTTTTTACGGGAGATTTGGTTAACAATAAGAGTGAAGAAGCAAAAGATTATCTGGATATCTTCAAAAGAATTAAGGCTCCTCTGGGGACTTATTCCGTGATGGGAAATCATGACTATGGAGACTATACGGATTGGCCTTCCGTGGAATCAAAGCAAAAAGACATTGAAAATCTGCACCGTATGCATGCCTACATGGGGTATGACCTTTTGCTTAATCAGCATAGGAAAATAAAGGTAAATGGAGAAGAAATCGCCATTTTAGGTTGTGAAAACTGGGGTTCCGGAAGGTTTGCCAAATACGGTGACCTTACTAAAACAGTAGAAGGAACAGAAGATCAGACGTTCAGGATTTTACTCTCTCATGATCCTAGTCACTGGGATGCTCAGGTTAGACCACAGCAATCAGTTATTGATCTAACACTTTCGGGTCATACTCATGGGATGCAGTTTGGTGTTGAAATCGGTGATTTTAGATGGAGTCCGGTTCAGTATCGTTATAAGCAGTGGGCAGACCTTTATCGGGAAGGCGATCAATATCTATACGTGAATAGGGGATACGGCTATATTGGTTATCCGGGGAGAATTGGAATTTTACCGGAAGTAACTATTCTGGAGCTTAGGAAAAGTTAGATAAGGGCAGAAATATTAACCTTAAATTTTGAAAGCTTTGAGTCCGGATTAGTTTTACAAAGGGTTTTACCCTCTCCGGATATAGTTACAAACTACACCTAGAGAGGGAATTTCCTACTTTTTTATAAACTTCAGCAAACGCCCGTCCGGCAGTTGGATCAGGTATAGGCCGCTGTGAAGGGAGGCGGCATCTATCCTCGTGTTTGTAGTGCTTTCCAGCACTAACTCCCCGCCCACGCTCAGAATGCGGATCGGACTTTCCACGGGAGACCGCACTTCCACGTAACGCCCCGAAGGATTGGGGAAGACTACTGCTTCCGATGCATCATCCGCTGCACTTAGCACACAGGGAGTAATCGTCACCGCCTGCGTTTGTGTAGCCGTATTATCCGCTTTATCGGTGTAGGTCCACGTGATCGTGGTTTTGGACGTAATGGGGAACGTGGCATTTGTAGTAGCAGTAATCTGCCCGTCGCAAACGTCATTGGCTTTGGGAGCGGTCACGTCTGCTTCCGCCAGCGAACACCGTGCGGTAATGGCATCCAAGGTGCCTGTAACTGTCGGAGCCTCGGTGTCGGCGATGTTCACTTCCTGCGTCTGCGTAGCCGTGTTGCTGCCATCGGTGTAGGTCCATGTGATGGTGGTGTTCGTTGTAATCGGGAAGGTGACATCAGGTGCAGCCGTGAGGGTATTTCCCGAGCAATTTCTGGCAGTGGGAGCATTCGGGGAAGCGGCCTCACACTGTTCGTTAATTGGAGGCAATGAAGTTACATTAGGTAACAGCACATCGTCACTCACGACCACCCCTTGCGTTTGCGTGACGATGTTTCCCGCTGCATCTTCATACGTCCATATGACGGTTCCGCTCTTGGTAATGGGGAAAGATGCATCTGTTTCTGCCGTAAGCGTTCCGTCGCAATTGTCCATGGCGGTGGGAGCGGTGAGGTCATTTTCGGTGATTTGTGAACAGGCTGAAAACGGCA
>JACONI010000005.1:0-12440 GCA_014323825.1 Ekhidna sp.
GTGGCAGGATGTAAATGAGGCTTATCTGGAAGCATTGATTGACAGATATCCTGCACTCGTTAGGTTTATTGAGTCCATACAAGATACACATGGCAAAGCTATGATGGCCTACATTACCTACATGACGCAGCGGCTGATAGAAATGCACCGGGTATTAAAAGACACGGGCAGCCTATACCTCCACGTAGACCCTACGGCAAGCCATTATTTGAAAATCGTATTGGATAGAATATTTGATAAAGAAAACTTTAGAAATGAGATCGTGTGGTGTTATAAAGACGGCGCAAATGCCAAGAAATACTATAACAAAAAACACGACATACTATTATTCTACACAAAAAATGATAATTATGTTTTCAATTACGAATCAGTAGTTGGTAAAATATCTGATAACACCAAGAAAAAATATCGTTATGAAGATTCAAAAGGAAGATACAGACTTATGGGACGTGGAATAACAGGCAGTCCTATAAAATCTCAGCGGGACGTACCGGAAAAATGGGAGAAGACACATCCTCATCTTGTCTATAGACATTATATAAAAGAGGGGACTTTGCCTTTGGATTGGATAGAAATTCCACCCATCAATCAAAACTCCAAAGAACGCACCGGCTACCCCACGCAGAAGCCCTTGGCATTACTTCAAAGAATTATTAAAGCAAGCAGTAATGCAGGCGATGTTGTTTTTGATCCGTTTTGCGGATGTGCCACAACTTGTGTGGCAGCACAACAGTTGGGCAGAAAATGGATAGGTATTGATATAGAAACCAAAGCATCGGAAATCCTTATTGACAGATTGAGTGATGATGCGGGGTTATTTAAAAACTTTGTACACTTAAACGAAAATGCCTCATTGCCTAAAAGAACGGATGTAAAAGAAGAGCCCGTAAGTACATCAATAAAAGAAAAATTGTTTGAACAACAGGAGGGCTTATGCGGGGGATGTAAAAAGGAGTTTGACATCTACAATTTTGAAATAGATCATATCATCCCTAAATCGAAAGGGGGCGGAGATTATTATGAGAATTATCAATTGCTTTGTGGGAATTGTAACCGGATAAAAGGCGACAGACCTATGGAGTATCTCAGGATAAAAATAAAAGCAAGAGAGTCCTTGCTAAATCAAAAGTTTTCATTCGGCGGATGATTGTGTTATAGGTACAAATCATTTTATTGCGATTATTTTTATAGTGTTACTGAATAATTCCGAAAATATTAGTATGCTCTTCGCTTCTTTTATCATTCTCATGGGTCTGTATTTGGATGTTTAAGATGGTTGGTTTTTGAGTTCCTTATTTGAAAACTCCATGTAACCTAAAAAGACGACCGGTATACATGAAATTTCGTTTTACCGGGAAGCGACCATGCCATACCTCCGGTTGTTTCCTGCAAATCGACACATCCTCTTTGCTCACCCGGTACAGGTTTATAGGCCATGATGGTCTCACCTACTACTTCATTCGTTTGATAAGCCCAAATAGCCATATCTCGGAAGTTGTTCAGAAAATCATAAAAGCTCAATTTTTTATCCATTCCAGTCAATTTACTATCATTCTGAGCCATGTATTCTTCTACCTTACGCATGATCTCTTCATGTGCTGTCTTTGATTGAACTAAGTAAGTGTTGAGCAACTTTTCATACGATGCTGAATCTACCTCGCTTATCGTCTCCTCTCCGGAGATTGTCAATAATTCGGTAATTACTTTATCTACGACCTCTCTGAACGCAGGCTTAACATCAACAGACATGACCTCTTGTGAGAATTTATCTATAAAAACATGCACATTAACTTCTGTCGCACTCGGTAAATTACCCGAAGTGGGCAGGAGCGTATTTGCAAGCTTCTTTACAAACTTCCCTTGATCTTCTGTGAAGAAAACGGGAGTCCATTGAGTTTCCCGGATTTGACAGCTTTGAAGTAAGCTAAGCATTGAAGGAGCCGCAGCCATTGCCCCAAATGAAAGTCCTATATTTTTTATCGCTTTTCGTCTTTCCATATCCTTAGATGTTTTGTTTTTTAAGTTCTTCCACAGCATGATTAGCAGCTCTTGCCGTAAATGCCATATATGTCAAAGAAGGATTCTGACATCCCGCAGATGTCATAAAAGAGCCATCTGTCACATATACGTTCGGAACGGCATGAATCGCATTATTCTTATTAAGTACGGAGGTTTTAGGATCACGCCCCATTCTGGCTGTTCCCATTTCATGAATGCCTATTCCGGGGCCATATTCTTTATCTTCCGTTTCGATATTCCTGAACCCTGCGCTTGCTAACATTTCAACGGCTTGTGCAATGGCATCTTTACGCATTTCACGTTCATTCTCCTTCCATTCTGCATCAAATGTTATCGTAGGTAAGCCCCACTTATCTGTCTTATTATAGTCCAGATACATTTTATTATCATGATAAGGCAGTGTTTCTCCAAATCCGTGAAGGCCCATACGCCACTCACCGGGGGTAACAATCGTCTCGGTTAATTTCTTTCCGAAACTCGCTTCCCTTACCATATCCGTCCAGTCTTCCCGACTTCCACCTCCCTGGTATCCGTATCCTCGTAAAAAACGCTTATGATCAGTAGTTCCTCCTAAATTTCTAAACCTTGGGATATATATACCATTCGGCCTTCTGCCTGTGTAGTATTTGTCTTCATACCCGTCTATTGTACCTGATGCTTTTGTGCCGAGATGGTGATCCATTATGTTATGGCCTAGTTCACCTGAATCATTTCCCATACCCTCCGGAAATCGATCACTTTTTGATTGCATTAGTATGGAGGTTGTTGGAACAGTAGAGGCGCAAAGGAAAATTACTTTAGCCTTATACTCATAAGTCTGATTTGTTTCCGAATCAATCACTCTGACACCGGTAGCCCGGCCTTTATTCTTATCATACATTACTTCATGAACAATGGAATTGGGTCTCAGAGTCATCTTTCCGGTAGCTGCCGCCAACGGCAATGTTGAAGACTGACTACTAAAATATGCACCGAAAGGACATCCCCTCATGCATCGGTTTCTATACTGACAGTTGGATCTTCCCAAGCCCGGTTTTGAGCCCTCAGTAATATGAGCTACTCTGCCAATCGTCATCACACGGTCTGCATAATTGGCAGCAATCCCTTTCTTCAAATGCTCTTCCACACAGTTTAACTCCATCGGCTTCAGAAATTTACCGTCAGGTAATTGTGGAAGCCCCAGATTTTCGCCGCTCACACCAATATGCCGTTCTACATAGTCATACCATGGAGCGATCTCCTTATACCTTATGGGCCAGTCTATTGCGATACCCTCTTTTGCATTCGCCTCAAAGTCAATATCACTTAAACGATAGCTCTGACGACCCCATACTAAAGAACGACCTCCAACCTGATACCCTCTTATCCAGTCAAATCGTTTTTCTTCGTTATACGGATGATCAATATCATCAACAAAAAAATGATTCCAAGCCTTATGCGTGACGTATCCCGTTCTACTTTGCTTAAGTTGTCTTGCTTGTTCTTTTTCCGATAGCTGTCCTCCATTTTCAAAATCCCAGAGGTCCATATACATGGTAGGATAATCTTTGATATGCTCTACCATCCTCCCTCTTTCCAAAACAAGGGTTTTTAATCCTTTCTCCGTCAGTTCTTTGGCTGCCCATCCTCCCGTAATTCCTGTCCCAACTACAATGGCATCAAATTCCTCTGATTGGGTAATAATATTAACAGATTTCATTTATTAGCTATTTCTAAAGAACTTGAAAACTAGCAATTGTAGTTTATTTTTTTGATAAATTTTAATTTTTTTGAATGCAATCAATTATATAAAATAAATTCTTTTAATTTGAGGTCTATTCTCAATCAAATCAGAGACATAATAAAGTGATTAGAGTTAAAAGTAAACGGATATGAAAAGAAGAACTTTTGTTCGAGGTATGGCAGTAGCAGGAGTAGGAATTGGAGTGACAGGACTTAGTGCATGTTCCACTTCTGCCAATAAAGATAAAGCCACAACAGAAAATAGGACAGCCCCATTTTTCAAACTGTCGCTTGCTCAATGGTCAATTCACAGAATGATTCAAAGGGATCACCTTGATCCTTATCAATTTGCTGCTAAAGCAAAAGGCTGGGGATTTGAAGGACTGGAATATGTGAGTCATTTATATCAACCCAAACTGGAAGAGGCAAGCTCTCTGAACATCGGTATTCAAAATATGGTAGCGGAGCTTAATAAAAGGAAAAACGAACACGGAATAGAAAACCTGATGATGATGGTTGACCTGCCTCCCGGAGAAGGAGATATGGCTGTGCTTGATGAGGCCAAGCGAAATAAGGCCGTTGAAAAGCATTATCCCTGGGTGGATGCTACAAATGGCTTAGGCTGTCATTCCATGAGGGTAAATATGTTTGGGGAGTTTGAAGCGGCCAATTGGAAAATGGCATCAATAGAGGCACTGAGAAAGCTGGGAGAATATGCGGCCTCTCAAAATGTGAATATTTTAGTAGAGAACCATGGCTGGCTTACTTCAAATGCAGCCTTGCTAATGGAAGTAATCAATGAAACAGGCTTAACTAATGTAGGGACACTTCCGGATTTTGGGAATTTTTGCACTAAAAGAAAAGATATGGAGCGTTGGGGGGAATGCGAAGAGGAATATGATAAATACAAAGGCATAAAAGAGCTAATGCCGGCAGCCAGGGCTGTCAGTGCCAAGTCGTATGATTTTGATGAGGAGGGTCAGACCACCATTGATTACGTAAGAATGCTTCAAATTGTGAAAGATGCCGGATATACCGGTTATATTGGTGTAGAGTATGAGGGAGATAATTTAAGCGAGGAAGAGGGAATATTGGCCACAAAGAACCTTTTGTTGAACGCTGCTAAAGAACTACAATAATCAAGCACCCCAAGTGACAAACGTGGAAACGGTAACCCTTGAAAGCCTAGTCATCAATCTCAATGGGTCAAGAACCTATCATTTTACGATATCCAATCCCGGCCACAAGCCAGATACAGATATGGGATGCGGCTCCGCAGCCGTAGGGGAAAAACTTCACAAACAGTCAGTTCCGCCAAATAGGTTTTGAGGAAGGCAACGGTGCAGCACCGGTAAAGTATTCGAATGTGTCCAGTTCGTCAGCACAGCCGGCAAAAGCGAAAAACGCTCCGGTAAAATCAAAACATGCTAAGAAACTTTCGGGAAGTTTGAAACTTTCCAAAAGTTAATGATTCGCCGCTAACTCCAAAGTCAAAGTTGTCTTTGAGAAAAAATTAGAATTGCTGCCTGTCTTGAACAGGATTTACTTGATTTTGGGATTGACAGGATTTTTATGGGGATGGGTAACAAGGTGTGGTTACAAACTACACCTTGTCATCCTATCCCACCGCCCCAACGTAAAACGGCAGTATTTCTTTCTCCACCTGTCCTTAGTGATGAAGTGAAACCGGCTACGACCATGGCCATAAGCAACATGATTTAATATTAATTTTTTAATTTTACTGCCGTGGAATTTAAACAAATTCAAACTGAAATGCGTGAACTTGATAAAGAGGTAGGAAAAAATACATCTGAAGCAATTTTGAAACTTATGGACTTAAAAGCACAGACATTCGAACAAAAATTAGACATTCTTTCTAATCAGGTGAATATGCAGATCAATCAGATGAATGAAAAAATAGATCAAACAAATGTGCAAATGAATCAAATAAACACACAGATGAATGCACAAAACAACAGCATTAAAATTTTGATTACTGTCATTGGGCTTGTTTCTATTTTAGCATCTATTGCAGGACAGTTCATTAATTAAGAAAAAGGGTTATACCCTATCCGGGTGTAGTTTATACCACACCCTGCTATCCTGTTCTGCCACTACCTGCCAGCGCACCACACATAACTATATAGTAAATTCTCACTAACACCTTTTAGGCAAAAAATCCCACCGAAGGGCTTGTCATCATTAAGTTCCGAAATATCAAATAATAAAACAAACAAACGCTCTTTTGTGATACTTCTCCGGTTTTTTATTATGTAGAGCATGATTTGTAAAGATTAAATCTTTCCCGACATAGATATTAAATGCACCGGAATGGCATCTGCTATAATTTTCTCTTCATCTCAGGATAAATTTACACCGGTTTGAAAACAGAAATATTACTTCTTTTTTCTATTGAAAAAATTAACGCTTAATCATGGCAAAAATTAAACTTGGAATCTTGGGAGGTGGTGGTAATTCTCTGATTGGAATACTCCACCGTGTGGCGGCATACATGTATGATAAATACGAAATCGTGGGGGGTGTTTTTAATTCGGTTTGGGAAGAAAGCATGGATTTTGCAGAGCAATTAGGACTTTTAACCCATCGAATCTACAAGGATTTCGATAATATGATCGAGGAAGAGTTAAAGCTTCCCGAGTCCGAACGGATGCAGGTAGTATCAGTGCTTACTCCGAACTTCCTCCACTATCCCATGGCGAAAAGACTGCTTGAAAATGGTTTTAATGTCATTTGTGAGAAGCCAATGACCATGACTTATGCAGAAGCCAAAGAAATCAGGAGTTTGGTTACAGACTCGGACCTCACTTTTGCAGTCACTTATACCTATACCGGGTATCCCATGGTTCGGGAGATGCGTCATCTAATCACCTCCGGTAAGATTGGTGAAGTCCGGAGGGTTGACGTTCAGTATTATCAGGGGTGGATTAATTCTGTCATTCATGATAAAGCCAAAAGGTCTGCAACGTGGAGACTTGATCCGGAGAAGTCAGGGATGAGCTGCTGTATTGGGGATATTGGAACGCACGCTTTTAATATCGCAGAATATGTCACAGGGCAGAAAATCAACTATGTGCTCGCCGATCTAAACTACCTGTATGATGACAACCCAATGGATATTGACGGAACGATCCTGATCCGTTTATCTGAAAAAGTCAAAGGTATTCTCAGAGTAAGTCAGATCGCTACGGGTGAAGAGAATAATCTAAGAATTTCGGTTTATGGTCGAACCGGAGGATTAAGATGGGAGCAGGAAAATCCTAACTTCCTGGAATACCTCCCTGAAGATGGTACCAGACAAACGCTGACCAGAGGACAAGGGTATAACTCTGCAATTTCACTTGATGGCACCAAAATCCCATCGGGTCACCCGGAAGGCATCTTCGACTCGATGGGTAACATATACAAAGGTGTAGCTAGGGCATTGAATGGGGAACCGTATCATGACGGAGAATTCCCCACAGTCGTGGACGGAACCAGAGGAATGGATTTTATTGAAAAAGCCATCGCCTCACACGAAGAAGGTAATGTTTGGAAATCAATAGAAGTATAAATACAAACAGTCAAAGAACCGGTCTGCATGTTCATTTTAGCACCAAAACCTAACTGCTTTTAAACAGGCATTGACTGTAATCCGGTGATAAGAAATTTGTTAAATCATTAATAAAAACTACAAACTTTTTACATATAAATATGATTTATTATCTTTGTAATCTATAATGTCCATTGAGCAGATTTGTCACCTTAGAACTTTGTTTTTCTTAAGGAATCATAGCGACAGATACTGACTTTGGACTTTTTTTATTCGTAAAATATGAAAACAGCTATTTTAATTGATGGCGGCTTCTTTTTAAGAAGATACAAGCAAAGAACGAGTTGACCAAATAATATTAATCGCAGGTGATAGTGATTTTGTTTCGGCTGCAAAATTTGCCAGAAAAGAGGGAGTTGATTTCATTTTAGACCCGATGATGAATAATATCGACCCAAGTTTACACGAACACATTGATGGCTTCATGTCAATAAAGAACATGTCCCGAAAAGAAAATTCATCGAAGACGGACAAATAAAAAGCATCAATACACCTCCGGCCGGATGTAGTGAGGGTAGATTTTCATGTGTATTTTTTTTACCTCCTTCGTCAGAAGTGCTCTTAACTCCTCTATGCCTGTCCCTTTTTTCGCACTGATATAGGTTGACAGTCCATTTCTATTTTGGACGGGACTTTCATTGACATTATCCATTTTGTTGAAAACACGAATGGTACTAATATCAGAGGCTCCCATTTCCGATAATGTCTCATCCACAATTTTGATATGATCCTCATGTGACGGATTTGATGCATCAATGACATGAAGCAAAATATCTGCTTCCTTTATCTCTGCCAGGGTTGATTTGAATGACTCAATAAGGTCATGAGGCAATTTTCGGATAAACCCTACCGTGTCAGAAAGCAAGAAAGGAAGATGGTTTAAAACTACCTTTCTCACGGTGGAGTCCACAGTAGCAAAAAGTTCATCTTTGGCATAAACTTTATCCTTGCCGAGGAGGTTCATAAGGGTGGATTTTCCGGCATTCGTATATCCGACCAGGGCGACCCTGACAATTCCTTTTCTGGATTTTCGCCGGGTGTTAGATTGCTTTTCAATTTTTTCCAGTTTCTTTCTCAGCAGGGTAATTTGATCGCGAATAATCCTTCTGTCCGTCTCTATCTCTTTCTCACCGGCTCCTCCTCTGGTTGCGGTTCCCCCTTTCTGTCGCTCTAAGTGAGTCCACATCCGGGTAAGTCTGGGGAGCAAATACCGGAATCTTGCCAACTCAACCTGAGTTTTTGCTTGTGCAGTCTTGGCTCGCTTCAGGAAAATATCCAGAATAAGTAAACTTCGATCATAAATCTTCACTTTTAGCTCCCGCTCCAGATTTCGCAACTGTGACGGCGAAAGGTCATCATCGAATACCACAACATCAATTTTATCAACCCGACATGCTGCTTTGATATCTTCCAGCTTTCCCTTTCCTACAAAAGTACGAGGATCAGGATATTCAAGTTTTTGAGTAAATTCCCCTAAAACATCAATGGATAAGGTTTGAGTCAGGAACGCTAACTCATTCATCATTTCTTTCAACTTTTCATCAGGCTCAGACTTCAGACCAACTGCCACCAAAAGCCCCTTTTCATTTTTCTTTCCTGTTTCAATCATACTTAATGCAAAGTTTGATAATAAAACATAGCTTACAAAAGTTTGCGTTCAAATAGCCTTCCGGTGAAAATTGCATTGGTTGCTTCCGGTTCCGATGCGCCGGGTGGCGGCTTCATTTATCTAGATCAGCAGTTGCAGCCGACGGTGTCGGGCTTATATAAGTTGTGTTTAGTTTTACTGTAGTTCCCGATTTATTTGGTTCATCTTGTTTGATAGAATTACCATTTCATTCTTTAAAAAAGAAGGAAATAAAATATTTTATTTTGTGCAGTAGTTAAGATTTCCAACAAATGAAAAATCCTCTTTTAGTATTTAATTCCAACGGTATTTACTGTCCGAAAGGTGATTTTTACATAGACCCCTGGAAACCCGTTGATAAGGCCATTATCACACATGCCCATTCTGACCATGCCAAAGCAGGTCATAGACACTACCTCTCACATCACGATTCAAAGTCGATTTTGAAACAGCGGCTGGGTTGGGAGATTAAACTTGAAACTAAAGATTATGGTGAAATCATTAAGATAAATGAAGTTAAGGTCAGCCTTCATCCGGCAGGTCATATTTTAGGATCTGCTCAGATTAGAGTAGAAGCCGGTGGGGAGGTTTGGTGTGTTTCGGGAGATTATAAAACCCAGCCTGACCCTATTGCAGTGAACTTTGAACCTGTCCCCTGCCACACGTTTATCACAGAGTGTACGTTTGGCTTACCGGTGTATCAGTGGCCTGATGAGGCGGAGACCATCACTCAAATTGAAAATTGGTGGAAAGAAAATCAACAAAAGGGTAAGATAAGCCTGATTTCGGCTTATTCATTAGGGAAAGCTCAGCGAATCCTGGCATTGATTGATCAATCCATTGGGAAAATCTACTGCCATGGAGCCGTCCATACAGTTAATGAACTTTATAAACGTGCCAAAAAATTGCAGGGACATTTTCCTTATCTGTCATCGGAAATAAAAAAAGAAGCCCTGATTGGGACACTCATTATTGCGCCTCCCTCGGCGGTTAGCTCTTCCTGGGCAGGAAAGTTAAAACCTCTCTCAGTTGGTGCGGTATCAGGGTGGATGATGCTTCGTGGTTCCAAAAGAAGACAAAACGTAGATCGGGGGTTTATTCTTTCGGATCATGCGGACTGGCAGGGATTAAATAAAGCTATCCGACAGACTCAATCCGAAAATGTGATTTGCACACATGGTTATGCCGAAGTATTTGCCGAGTGGCTCAATCAAAATGGCTATAACGGGATGTCTGAAAAGACATTTTTTGAAAGTGAAAATTCAGAGGTTGATATTGAAAATTAATGAGAAGATTTGCCCGGTTATTTGAAGAACTGGATCAGACGACAAAAACAAATGATCGCATCCGGTCTTTGGTCAGTTATCTGGAGGATGCTGAGGAGGAGGATAAACTCTGGTCAGTCGCACTGTTATCGGGGAAGCGGCCTAAAAGAGGTGTCAACTCTACACGGATGAAGGAATGGGCTGCGGAGGAAGCAGGAATTCCATTTTGGCTGTTTGAGGAGTCCTATCAGGTGGTTGGAGATATGGCAGAGACCATTTCCCTGGTTCTTCCTTTCCGGGAGGGAAACAATAATGATTCATTAACGGATTGGATGGAAAAGATTATTGCAATAGCAGGTGAGGAGGAAGAAGTTAAGAGGCAGTTTGTTGTTAATTCCTGGAAGGAATTAAGAAAAAAGGAACGACTTATTTTCAATAAACTAATTGGAGGAAGCTTTCGGATCGGAGTATCTCAAAAAACAATGGTCAGAGCGTTGTCTAAGCATTCGGGGAAGGGAGTGAGTGAACTGGCTCATCGACTGACGGGGCAGTGGTCACCTCAAACGCATACTTATCACTCACTGATCGAAGAAGGGGCAGGTGATGAGGATCTTTCAAAGCCCTACCCGTTCTATCTGGCGTACCCGTTGGATGAAAAATCAGATTTTAATGCTAAACCGGAAGAATGGTACGCAGAGAGAAAATGGGATGGAATTCGGGGGCAGCTTATCAGCAGGGGAGGGGAGGTTTTCGTCTGGACAAGAGGTGAGGAGCTGGTCACCGAAAAATATCCGGAGTTAATGGCACTCAGACAGTTTTTACCGGAGGGTGTGGTTTTAGATGGAGAGATTCTTTCATATAAAGACCGGTTACCGCTTCCGTTCAGTGAGCTTCAAAGAAGAATAGGAAGAAAAAATGTCGGGAAGAAGTTGCTTTGCGATGTCCCAATCATAATGGTCGCTTATGACTTACTTGAATATAACGGAAAAGATCTGAGGGCCTCTTCCTTACTGGAAAGAAGGACTATTTTAGAGAAAGTAGTCAGTGCAGTTAATCATCCAAACCTTCATATTTCCCGGCTGCTGGAATTTAAGAACAAAAACGATCTCGCTAAGATTCGTCAGGAAAGCAGGCAGCATCGGACCGAGGGCCTGATGCTGAAGAGAAAGAACTCCGAGTATAAAGTAGGTAGAAAACGAGGAGATTGGTGGAAATGGAAAGTAGATCCCTTGGTGATAGATGCGGTGATGATTTATGCGATGAGAGGTCATGGAAGAAGAGCAAATCTTTACACGGACTATACCTTCGCTGTATGGAATAACAAAGAATTGGTTCCATTCACTAAGGCTTACAGCGGTCTGACGGATGATGAATTTCGTCAGGTAGATCGCTTTGTCAAAGCAAATATACTTGAGAAATTCGGACCTGTTCGAAGTGTCAGACCGGAATTGGTTTTTGAAATTGCTTTTGAAGGAATTGCAAAATCAACACATCACAAATCGGGAATATCACTACGGTTTCCCCGAATGAACCGGTGGAGGCAGGACAAAAAACCGGAAGAGGCAAACACCCTGACCGATCTGAAGGAAATGTTGAGCATCTACGGGTAGATTGATTTTATGTCTCTCCGAATGCCGGCTCTAAAAGGGTGTTTGTAGAAGACCACTGACCTGCTATGTCAAACTAAAAACGCTCACCTTCCCAACATAATTTGCACTGAATTTATAATTCGTAGTTGTTTGAAATTACATCCTATCCTCGCTGATGCTTCTTTGCACGCTTGCTTCATAAAATGGTCATCGCCATGAACGGAGAGGGACATATTTTAACGTTATATTTATTTTCGGTAAAACTATTTAAAACATTTTCTTTAATATGATGTTTATCAATGTTGCAATCAAATAGAAACCATATCATTAAATCAACATAAAAAAAATATGAAATCCAATATGATCCGGTGGAGATGTACTACAAAGTATGATTTACAATCACACCCCATCATAATTTTTTTTACTTTATTTACTTGAAAAAATGGATTATTCGAAAAAACGGTATATCTTTGTTAAATGTTCTATATAATTCTTGTTTTATTTATTAAATATTTAAAATTAATACTATTATGAAATTTTTTACAGACTTTAAGAAAATCGCTGACATGAAAAATCTTTTATTTACATGGCGGGCAAAGGGCACAAGA
>JACONI010000005.1:12460-16850 GCA_014323825.1 Ekhidna sp.
CCCCCCCCCCCTATTTTTTATAAGAATTGTCCTATTTAGCGTACTCGGCTTAGCACTCGTTGCTTGTAATGATGATGAATCCAAACCGGTAAATACCAAACCGGAAATTGAAGAACAGACTTTTTCCGTAGTAGAAAACACTGAAAACGCAACAACAGTCGGGACGGTTCAGGCAACAGATGCGGAGGAGGAAGCCCTCACGTTTTCCGTTACTTCGGGAAATACAGGCAATGCCTTCGCTATAAATAAAAGTACGGGAACCCTCACTGTAGCAGGAAGCCTCGACTTTGAGAATATCCCAGCCTATACCCTGGTCATAAGCGTATCCGACGGGGAACTCTCGGCCGCGGCCAACATAACCGTCAATGTGGAAGATGTGAATGAACCGCCGGCCATTGATCCTAACCAGACCTTCTCCGTGCCGGAAAATGCTCCAAACGGCACAACGGTAGGAACCGTGCAGGCAGCAGACCCCGAAGATGACGAATTCACATTGTCCATCACGGAGGGAAATACCGGCGATGTGTTCGCCATAAATACAAGTACGGGAGTCCT
Source organism: Ekhidna sp. (assembly GCA_014323825.1). GTDB lineage: Bacteria > Bacteroidota > Bacteroidia > Cytophagales > Cyclobacteriaceae > Ekhidna. The sequence goes on from JACONI010000005.1 coordinate 13,016, forward strand.
CACAACGGCTACAGCCCTCAACTTTGAGACGGTTCCAACCTACACCCTGACCATAAGCGTATCCAATGGAATATTCTCAGCCACGGCCAACATCACCATCAATGTGGAAGAGGTGGATGAAACGGCAGAGACCCGCAAAGAAATTGAGAACCTCATTTCCACCTTGAAGGACAAGCAAGATAACTACCTACAGACTACGGGCATTGCAGATGCAAAAGCAAAAATTAACACCTTAAAAGCCACGATCAATTCAGCGAATTTTGTAGCGGCGCGAAGAGCCATTGAGGCCATCACCGTACCTTCTGAAGAGATCATTAGGCAGTTGCAGGGTGAGATGGACGTGATTACCCAAAAAATCACCGCTTTAGAGACGGCAGGCACTGCCCCTGATGGCACGATTCCTACCCTCAAAACATCTTTAGAGGAGCGCAAAACGGCCCAGACAACGATTGCTGGCATGGCCGCCGCCGTTGTCAATTTGCAGGCCGAACTGCGCAAAATTCCCGTCCCCACAAAAACAGCAGATCTCAGAACGGCCCTTAACACTTTAAATCCAAATTTTAATCTCATCCTCAGGCTGATAGCAGAAGGCGCAGATGTGAATGTCAGATATGGGAACAAGACGGCTTTAATGCGGGCGGCCGAGGGAGGACGTACAGATATCGTAACCGCTTTATTAGCTGTTGAAGGTATTGACGTGAATGTCAAAGCTAGTTTGGGCAGGACGGCTTTAATAATAGCGGTCGAGAACAATCGTAAAGATATCGTAACCGCTTTATTAGCTGTTGAAGGTATTGACGTGAATGTCAAAGCTAGTTTGGGCAGGACGGCTTTAATAATAGCGGTCGAGAACAATCGTAAAGATATCGTAACCGCTTTAATTAACTGCTAAAGATATTGACGTGAATGTCAAAGCTAGTTTGGGCAGGACGGCTTTAATAATAGCGGCCGAGAGAGGACATAGAGGACATACAGATATCGTAACCGCTTTATTAACTGCTAAAGATATTGACGTGAATGTCACGTATAGGGGCAGGACGGCTTTAATAATAGCGGCCGAGAGAGGACATACAGATATCGTAACCGCTTTATTAACTGCTAAAGATATTGACGTGAATGCCAAAAATAATGATGGCTATACGGCTTTAATGTGGGCGGCCGACAGTGGCCATACAGCTGCCGTAAAGGCATTATTAGCTACCGATGGTATTGATGTGAATGCCAAAAATAATGATGGCTATACGGCCTTAATGTGGGCGGCCCGGGGAAATCGTAAAGATGTTGTAGACGCTTTATTAAAAGTTAAGGATATTGATGTGAATGCCAAAAATAATGATGGCTATACGGCTTTAATGTGGGCGGCCCGGGGAAATCGTAAAGATGTTGTAGACGCTTTATTAGCTGTCAATGGTATCAAGGTGAATATTATAGGGCAGAATAACAAGACGGCTCTGGATCGGGCAAACAGTTTGGGTTCAGGTGCCAATAAAACCGCCATCATCGCCGCTCTCATAGCCAAAGGTGCCAAAACGAAGGCGCAGATCGACGACGTAAATGCTAAAGACCGTTATGGCAATACAGCTTTAATTGCGGCGGCCTCGGGAGGTCATACAGCTACCGTAAAGGCATTATTAGCTACCGATGGTATTGATGTGAATACCAAAAATAATGATGGCTATACGGCTTTAATGTGGGCGGCCCAGGGAGGTCATAAAGCTATCGTAAACGCTTTATTAGCTGTGTCTGGTATTGAGGTGAATACTATAGATAATAGCAACCGGACAGCCCTGGATTTTGCAAACAGGCTGTCGGCAGGTGCCAATAAAACCGCTATCATCGCCGCCCTCATAGCCAAAAGTGCCAAAACGAAGGCACAGATCAATGCCACAAAAACTGAACAACTCCAAACGATGCTTAACGCTTCAGTTTCAGACTGGGATGCGGATGCAATCATTATTTTGATAAACGAGGGTGCCAACATAAATGCTAGATATAGTGATGGCTATACAGCTTTAACTCGGGCGGCATCTAATGGCCAGGCAACTGCCGTAAACGCTTTAGTAGCTGTGGAGGGTATACGTGTGAATGCCAAAGATGGTGTTGGCAATACGGCTTTAATTGCGGCGGCCTCGGGAGGTCATACAGCTACCGTAAACACTTTATTAAAGGTTAAGGGTATTGAGGTGAATATTAAAGGGCAATACGGCAGGACAGCTTTAATTTGGGCGGCCTCGGAAGGTCATACAGCTATTGTAAACGCTTTATTAGCTGTGTCTGGTATTGACGTAAATGCCAATCGTGGATCGGCTTTAATTGCGGCGGCCTCGGGAGGTCATATAGCTATTGTAAACGCTTTATTAGCTGTGTCTGGTATTGACGTGAATGCCGGTGGATCGGCTTTAATTGCGGCGGCCTCGGGAGGTCATACAGATATCGTAAAAGCTTTAGTAGCTGTGGAGGGTATACGTGTGAATTTCAGAGATAATGGGAGGACGGCTTTAATATTTGTGATTGAGAAGGGTTACACAGCTATCGCAAATGCTTTATTAACTGTGGAAGGTATTGAGGTGAATGACACAGATAATTTTGGGAGGACGGCTTTAACTTTGGCGGCTAGGAGAGGTCATACAGATATCGTAAACGCTTTAGTAGCTGTGGAGGGTATACGTGTGAATGCCAGAGGTCGTGATGGCAATACGGCTTTAACAATAGCGGTCGAGAGAGGTCATACAGATATCGTAAACGCTTTAGTAGCTGTGGAGGGTATTGATGTGAATGCCAGAGATCGTGGTGGCAATACGGCTTTAATAATAGCGGTCGAGAGAGATCATAAAGAGATGGTAGAAGTTTTATTAGCTGTTGACGGTATTGACGTGAATATTAAAGGTAGGTATGGCAATACGGCTTTAATTGCGGCGGCCTCGGGAGGTCATACAGCTATCGTAAACGCTTTATTAAAGGTTGATGGTATTGACGTGAATATTAAAGGTAGGTATAGCAATACGGCTTTAATTTTGGCAGCCTCGGGAGGTCATACAGCTATCGTAAACGCTTTATTAGCTGTGCCTAGTATTGAGGTGAATACTATTGGGGGATTTACAAGCGGGACGGCCCTGGATAGGGCAAACCGCTTATCGGCAGGTGCCGATAAAAATGTCATCATCACCGCCCTCAAAGCCAAAGGGGCCAAAACGATGTCTGAGCTGTTCAGACGATAAAACCGCCTCAAATTAGGCACGCTCCGAAAATACAAAAAAAGCCCTTGCAGGCGTGTGAGGGCTTGTTTTGTGGAATAGCATAAACATAGAAACCTTCAAGGTTTAATCAACGAAACGACAGCACCACAAAAACCTCCAAGGTTTTGAAAACCTTGGAGGTTTCTTTGCCGGAACTATTTTTGAGTTCAAATTTAATTTTTCAATATTTTTTTAATTCGTACCGTAACATTTGAATTTGTTTGTATATTTGCACAAATAAATTCATTTTATTGAAATTTAAGGTTGAAAAAATAGAGTAAAGATCCAAGTTACGGGTCTTTCCTTTTTTTATGTCCTTACCCCCTCTCCAAGTGTAGTTACAAACTACACCTGGCTGGAGCATCAGATTTAAACCTTGGAGGTTTAAATGACCACAATAGCAAAGCGTAAAAGCCCTCTTCACTTTGGTGAATCATTCACTTTTGGAAAGTTTGGAACTTCCCGAAACCGCTGTCATAAAGCCCTTGCAGGCGTGTGAGGGCTTGTTTTGTGGAATAGCATAAACATAGAAACCTTCAAGGTTTAATCAACGAAACGACAGCACCACAAAAACCTCCAAGGTTTTGAAAACCTTGGAG
>JACONI010000006.1 GCA_014323825.1 Ekhidna sp.
CGATAATAATGGCAATACAGCCATCCAAACGCAGGCCGTGGTGATTACCGATGCGGCTCCGGTGCCTGTTGCAAATAGTCTGACATCACTAACCGCAGCATGTTCGCTTGCTGAAGAAACTGTGATCGTTCCCACCGCTGCGGATGCTTGTGACGGGGAGATCACTGCCACCACAACAGTTGCGTTCCCTCTTACGGAAAGCGGGACCATCACGTGGACGTACACCGATAATAATGGCAACACAGCCATCCAAACGCAGGCCGTGGTGATTACAGCGTGTGTGGAATCACCTCTTGGCTCTTCGGATGGTGTGGTGGAAGCAGTGGTCTATCCCAATCCTGCGGGTCGTTATGTGGAAGTGCAGTCTCCTGTTGGAAGCCCGATTCGCATACTGAGCGTTGGCGGAGATTTGTTGCTGGAAGGCACCACGAACACAAAGGTGGATATAGCCTCCCTGCACAGCGGCCTGTATCTGGTACAACTGTCGGACGGGCATTTACTGAAGTTTGTAAAGAAGTAAAAAATCTTTTTGCGGCATCCTCTTCATAAGGAGGTGCCGTTTTTTTTATCACTGACGGCCTTCAAGATTGTATATTTATTAGTTAAATAGAAAATATAGGTAATTTTGTTGTTTGATAGTTTTTTCTTTGTGTATTTTTAAATAACTAATCAAAATCAGCTAATTAATAAATTAAAATTCTTATGAAAAAAATTTTTATCACAACAATATTTTGCTTTGCTTCAGTATTACTTTTTGCACAGGCTAAGGTAGCATTAGGACTTAAAGTCGGTGCTAACTTTGCAAATACTGACGTTGATAATGCCGAATCAATTACTGCATTTCACGGAGGGGCTTATGGTTTAATCAAGATAGCGAATATCGGAATTCAACCGGAAGTACTCTGGTCAAAACAAGGAGGAAATGAACTTTCAATCGGAAATTTGACGAAGGACTGGGATTTGACATATATTAATATCCCTTTGATGTTAAAATACTATCTGCCTCTAGGACTAAACCTTCAGGCAGGGCCTCAGTTCGGTATTCTTACTAATGCTGAAGATGATGATGATGATATCTCTGATAGATTAAAGAGCAGTGATTTAAGCGTAGTATTAGGTGCCGGATGGGATGTTCCTTTTGGGTTGCAATTATCGGCCAGGTATGTATTAGGCCTGTCTGATATCAATGATGCAACCGGAGAAGATTCGATTAGGAACAGAACTTTTCAGTTATCAATCGGATATAACTTATTCAAGCTGGGGAAGTAAATAATTGAAAAAGCTCCATATTGGGTTGGGGCTTTTGTGCTGTTGTAAGATTTGTTAACAAAACTCCTCGTATACCTCCTCCAAATGGTTTGCAATCATCTCTGCGGATCTTCCTTCAATATGATGTCTTTCGACCATATGGACTAAATTTCCATTTTTAAAAAGAGCTATTGAGGGCGAAGACGGAGGAAAGGGCAGCGTGTATTCTCTTGCTTTTTGTGTTGCCTCTGTATCAAATCCTGCAAAGACGGTAGTTAGATTATCGGGTTTTTTACCTGACTTTTCCAAGGATCGCAAAACACCGGGTCTACAGGTTCCTGCTGCGCATCCGCATACTGAATTGATAACCATCAAAGATGTTCCCGAATGATCTTTTAAGTGTTTGTCTACGGCATCGGCTGTAGTAAACTCCTCAAATCCGTTTTGTGTGAGTTGAGCCTTCATTGGTTCAACTAATTCTGCTGGGTACATATTTTTATTCTTTTAAAATTTATTTTACATAAAACCTAATTCCAACTTTGCCTCTTCTGACATCATGTCTGTGGCATAAGGAGGGTCAAAAGTGAGTTCAATATTTACTTCATTAACATCCGGAACTGCTCTCACATTTGCTTCCACTTCGCTGGGGATACTCTCGGCAGCGGGACAGGAGGGTGATGTCAATGTCATAATAATTTCTACATTGTTTATCGGTAGAACGTTGATTTCATAAATAAGTCCTAGTTCATAGACATCTATAGGAATCTCCGGATCATAGACATTCTTTATAGCTCTAACGATATTTTCTTTCAGTGCCAGCATGTCAATATTTTTTTTCTCTTCACTCATGCTCCCTGTTTTGCTAAAAATGCTACGGCATACATTTTCATTTGTTTTGTCATGGAAGCAAATCCGTTTGATCTTTGCGTTCCTATAAAGCGATCCATTTCAATGTGTTTCGGAAAATAAATCTCAGCATTAATAACATCCTGCGGGCTTGATTGATTCAGTACTCTTACCAAAAGACTTACCAATCCTCTTGTAATAGCCGTATTGGAGTCAGCTTTGTATAGAATATGACCATCTGTAAACGAAGCAGTCAACCAGACTTTTGACTGACATCCTTTGACGATGTTTTCATCAACCCTTTCTTCTTCAGGGAAAACGGGAAGTTCTTCTCCAAGCTCAATAATATAATTCAATGCCATTTCCATATTGCTATCAAGCATGGAGAACTCTTCAATGATTGCTTCTTGCCGATCTTTGATTTGATTCATTATCTAAGTTTAGATATGATATTTTTCAATGCATTGATGAAGATATCAATTTCTTCTTTGGTGTTATATACTGAAAAGGAAACTCTAACTGTACCATCAATACCTAAATACTCCATCAGGGGCTGGGTGCAATGGTGACCTGTTCGTGCTGCTATTCCTTTTGCATCAAGAAATTGTCCCAAATCATAGGCATGGATGCCTTCTATCAGGAAAGAAATTACAGAGGCCTTATTTTTAGCAGTTCCAATTGGAATAAAACCTTCTAAAGCACTCAATTTATTTGTGGCGTACCGAAGTAGTTCATTTTCATGTGATTCAATCACCGGATGCCCCAATTCATTAATGAAATCTACTGCACTTTTGAATGCAATTACTTCACCTATATTAGGAGTTCCTGCTTCAAACTTGTAAGGGATATCGTTGTAAGAGGTACCGCCAAAGGAGACATCTTTAATCATTTCACCACCACCCTGGTATGGTGGGATAGCTTCCAGTATTTCTCTTCTCCCGTAAAGTATTCCCACGCCTGTCGGGCCATACATTTTGTGACCGGAGAATGCAAGAAAATCACAATTCAGATCCTGAACATCAATTTTGGTATGAGGTGCTGCCTGGGCAGCATCAATTAACGTAACTGCTTCAACTTCATTTGCGAGTGTTACTATTTCCTTAGCGGGGTTAATGGTTCCTAGAGAGTTAGAAATGTAGTTGAAGGCGACAAGTCTGGTCTTAGGGCTTAATAATTTTTCATACTCCTCAATGATTAACTCACCTCGGTCATTGATAGGTATGACTTTGATTTTTGCACCTGTTTTCTGTGCAATCAACTGCCAGGGGACAATGTTGGAATGGTGTTCTATTTGAGATAGAATAATTTCATCTTTTTCTTTTAAGTTTACTGAACCCCATGAATGGGCAACAAGATTGATGCTCTCAGTGGTTCCTTTTGTAAATATAACTTCATCAGCTTCAGAACTGTTGATGAAATAGCGGACACTCTCTCGTGTCTCTTCGAATTTCTTAGTTGACCTCTCGGCTAATGTGTGAATCCCCCTGTGAATGTTTGCATGGTCTTTTTCATAGAATTCAATTAATGATTTTACAACCGTATCAACCGTTTGAGAGGAGGCAGCATTATCAAAATAGATGAGAGGTTTTCCGTTTACCTTCTGGTTGAGTACCGGAAATCTTTTTCTTAATGATTGTATGTCAATATCATGGGTAGTGACTTCCATCAAAGTAGTTTTTGATCAATCAACCCCAAAACTTCATCTTTGACCGTTTCAAGCCTGACCTGCTCAAGGGTTTCTTTAGCAAACGCATGTAGGAGCATGGCTTCCGCAGTATTGCGATCTATTCCTCTCGTCCGCAGATAGAAAATAGCGTATTCATCTAACTGCCCGGATGTGCATCCATGAGAACATTTTACATCATCCGCCCAAATTTCAAGTTGTGGCTTAGTATGCAGCGTAGCATCTTTAGATAAAAGAATGTTATTATTTGATTGAAATGCGTTGGTTTTTTGTGCGTCTTGTCGGACATAGATTTTTCCATTAAATACGCCTGTGGATTTTTCATCCAATATTCCTTTGTACAACTCGTTGCTAAATGAATTGGGTTGGAGATGATCAACAGTGGTATTGTTATCAATATGTGATTTTTTATCTAATAAGAATAATCCGTACATGTGACCTTCACAGTTTTGGCCATTGAGATTGATTATTAAGTTATTCCTCGTTAATGCACTTTCAAATGAAAAAGTGTTGTTATAAAAATGTCCATTATTTTCAACGTCTGCTACTACTGTTTCATGAGAATAGTTAGAATTGCCGTAATTCTGAACCTTGGTATGACAGGCAAAAGCGTTTTCAGCTACTTCAAAATGAATAAAGGAGTTTGTGAAAGTATTCTTATTAGTTTCAAGAAGTTTTTCAACCAGTTGAATGGATTCTCCTGATTTTATCTTGATGCGAATTCGGGGGCTACTTATTCCTGTACTATTGAAGTGGTAAATGAAAATCGGACTTGCTGTTCCTGAGGTTATGACTAATTCATTTGAAGCTAATGAGGTATTAAGCAAACTGAAGGGGTCATGTCTTCCTTCTCTCACTTCTTCAATTATAAATGAAACATCAGGTTGAGTTCTTGATAGATTTTCATTCAATATCCCATTAACAAAGACAAAGTGGCTTCCTTTTACGGAGTACAATTGTTTCTCATCGAAAGTATTTTTTGGTTCCAGGCTCCAATTGATGTTTTTCTCAAGGATTGGAGCAATGGGAGTGAACTTATAAGCTTCGGATTTCTTGTGCGGGAGTCCTATCTCTGTGAGCATTTTCCATGCCTCTTTACTTGAGGGATTATCATTTATCAAGTGCTCAAATGATCTAAGCATGTTGTATTCTTCTATCATACTAAAGCAGCTTCTTCTTTGATCCAGTCGTATCCTTTTTCTTCCAGTTCCGAGGCAAGATTTTTATCTCCCGATCTTACGATTTTCCCTTTGTATAATATATGTACAAAATCGGGAACTATGTAATTCAGCAGCCTTTGATAATGTGTTACCACAACCGTTGCGTTGTCTTTAGATTTCAGTTTATTAACTCCGTCAGCTACTATCTTGAGCGCATCAATATCAAGGCCGGAGTCAGTTTCATCAAGTATGGCAAGTTTTGGTTCCAGCATAGCCATTTGAAATATTTCGTTTCGCTTCTTCTCACCCCCTGAGAAACCTTCATTGAGTGATCTGCTTAAAAGAGACTGGTCAATATCTACCAATTTCATTTTTTCTTTCATCAATTTAAGAAAATTCACTGCATCCAATGCCTTTTCTCCTCGTGATTCTCGTACTTTATTGATGGCCGTTTTCATGAAGTTTGTTGTAGAGACTCCCGGTATTTCTACCGGATACTGGAAAGCTAGAAAAATACCTTTTTGTGATCTTTCCTCCGGATCCAGATCAAGCAAGTCTTCACCAAAATACTCCACCGATCCGCCGGTGACTTCATAATCTTCTCTTCCGGCCAAAACAGAAGCCAGGGTGCTTTTGCCGGAACCATTCGGTCCCATGATGGCATGTACTTCTCCGGCTTTGACCTCCAAGTCAATTCCTTTCAATATTTTTTTATCCTTAATTGAGGCTTGTAAGTTTTTTATTGAAATCATAAGAAAATATTAATTAACCAACACTACCTTCAAGTGTGAGTGCTAATAGCTTTTGTGCTTCCACTGCAAACTCCATCGGAAGTTTGTTCATTACTTCTTTTGCAAAGCCATTAACAATCAATGCGACTGCGGTTTCCTCATCAATTCCTCTTTGTTGGCAATAAAAGATTTGATCTTCACCAATTTTAGAGGTGGTTGCCTCATGTTCCACCTGAGCGGTTTTATTCTTAATATCTATGTAAGGAAAAGTATGTGCTCCACATAGACTTCCCATCAGTAGTGAATCACATTGAGAAAAATTTCGGGCATTTTCAGCTCTTTTTATTACTTCAACCTGTCCTCTGTAGCTGTTTTGGGACTTGCCGGCAGAGATGCCTTTTGATACAATTCTTGATCGAGTATTTTTTCCGATATGAACCATTTTAGTTCCTGTATCAGCTTGTTGATAGTTGTTGGTAACCGCCACCGAGTAAAATTCACCAACGGAATTATTTCCTTTTAAGATACAGGAAGGGTATTTCCAGGTGATTGCCGATCCTGTTTCTACCTGGGTCCATGATATTTTAGAATGATCACCCGCACAGATTCCTCTTTTAGTTACAAAATTGTAGATACCTCCTTTTCCATCTTTATCTCCGGGGTACCAGTTTTGAACTGTTGAATATTTCACTTCAGCATTTTTTGCTGCGTATATTTCAACTACTGCTGCGTGAAGTTGATTTTCATCTCTCATAGGAGCTGTACAACCTTCCAGGTAACTTACATAGCTGTCTTCATCAGCTATTATTAAAGTTCTCTCAAACTGACCCGTATTTGCCGCATTAATTCTAAAATAAGTAGACAGTTCCATCGGGCATCTTATCCCTTTTGGGATATAGCAGAAAGAGCCATCAGAAAAAACAGCGGAGTTAAGAGCGGCATAATAGTTATCATTTGATGGTACAACGGTTCCAATATATTTTTTGACTAATTCAGGATGTTCTTGCACCGCCTCGCTAAATGAGCAAAAGATGATCCCAAGTTCGGAAAGCTTATCCTTAAAAGTAGTGGCAACAGATACTGAGTCAATAACTGCATCTACAGCAACCCCGGTAAGCCTTTTTTGTTCTTGAAGAGAAATGCCAAGTCTTTCAAAAGTTTTCAGAAGCTCCGGATCGACTTCATTAAGACTGGTTGGTTTTTTATCTTGTTTTGGCGCAGAATAATACCTTATGGCTTGGAATTCAACCTTCGGATAAGAAACATTTACCCATTTGGGTTCTTTCATTTCCTGCCATAACCTAAAGGCCTTGAGTCTCCACTCAAGTAACCATTCGGGTTCTTCTTTTTTGGCTGAAATAAACCGAATGATGTCTTCATTTATACCCAAGGGTGTTTCATCTGCTTCAAAGTCAACCGACCATCCGTGTTCGTATTCTTTGGAGGTGAGCTCCTCTAATATTTGTTCTTCAGTACTCATTATAGTGGAGTTTGAAATATAAAATAACTTTTACTTAAACCACTAAGAAAAAACAATTATCGGATTATAAGGTTCCTTAGTGCCTGAATTATTTAAAAAGAAAGGTGTTTATTGACGCTCTCTTCCAAAGAAATAAATGTTTCCGTACTTTCAATTCCATCAACTTTCTGAATTTTATCGTGTAGTACGTCTCTTAAATGTTGGGTATCCTTACAATAGATTTTACAGAAGATATTGTAATTGCCGGTAGTGTAACGAATAGTTGCGATTTCACTAATTTCTTTAAGTTTTGCTACTACTTTATCATATAGAGAACTCTTTTCTAAATAGATACCTAAAAAACATGTTATATCATATCCTAGTTTTCCATAATTTATCTTGAGTGTCGTTCCCTTAACGACTCCCATCTCTTCCAATTTTTTCATGCGGACATGAACTGTTCCTCCGGAAACGAATACTCTCTTCGCTACTTCAGTATATGGCATTTTAGCGTCCTCAGATAGAATATTCAGTATCTTGAGATCTATATTATCAATTTCGTAATTCTTACTCATTTAGTTACTGTTGGTTTATTGATTATTCAATAATAAGTCTTTTTTTTGAATGGAATCAAAAAAATAAAAATAAAAAGTCAAATTTTTTCAATAAAAATAGCTTTTTATTAGATTTGACCTATCAAAATATTCAAATGCACAACATGTGATATTCAAATCACATTTGGGATGTTTAAGACATATTGGATTAATGTTGTTTATTTTAGGGTCTTGGTCGGGGTGTCAAGACCTTTTTTGGCTCCCTGTCGGTCTCTTAATTTATTTTTTCACCAAACTGTAAATAAGCCATTTGCAATGAATAAACGACCTTGGTACACTAATTATCCTGAAGGGGTAGATAAAGAAATAAATCCTGATTTTTATCTATCAATATCAGCAATGTTTGAAGACAGAATCGCTAATTACGGGGATCTTGTTGCGTTTGAAAATATGGGAAAAGAGATTACTTTCATTCAGCTAGGTACGTACATCAATCAATTTGCATCTTATATACATTATCACACAAATCTGAAAAAGGGAGATAGGATCGCAATTCAAATGCCCAATCTTCTGCAATACCCAATCGCAATATGTGGTGCATTGAAAGCCGGTTTGACAGTTGTTAATATAAATCCACTGTATACGTCACATGAAATGCTGCATCAACTCAATGATTCAGGCGCAAAAGCAATCGTAATTGTTGAAAACTTTGCATGTAAATTAGAAGAGATTATCAAGCAGACACCAATTGAGACGGTTATTACAACTAAAATCGGAGATATGATCGGTGGTCTCAAGGGTAGTATTGTAAACTTCGTGGTAAAGAACGTCAAAAAAATGGTACCTGCGTTTGGTTTGCCACAGGCAGTTTCTTTCAAAAATGTCCTAAGTCTTGGTACCGAAAAGGCTCCGAAGGAAGTATTAATAGAAAATACCGATTTGGCATTTCTGCAATATACAGGCGGAACTACCGGTATTTCAAAAGGAGCCATGCTTTCGCATAGGAATATAATTGCGAATATGGAACAACTTTTTAATTGGATGATGCATGGAGGGCTAAAGGAAGGGGAGGAGATATTTGTAACGGCACTTCCAATGTATCACATTTTTGCCTTGACATGTAATGCATTGATGACTATGAGGATAGGAGCCAGGAACATATTGGTTACCAATCCCAGGGATATGAAAGCATTCCTGAAAGACTTAGGAAGACATCAGTGGACAGTTTTGACCGGGGTAAATACCTTATTTAACGGCCTTCTCAATCAACACGGATTTAAGAAACTGGATTTTTCAAAAGTTAAATTTTCGTTTGCGGGAGGGATGGCACTTCAAAAGTACGTGGCCGGTAAATGGAAAGAGGTTACAGGAACACCTATTTCTGAAGGTTATGGCTTAACGGAAACATCTCCTGTGCTTACTTCTAACCCATTAGTCAAAGATACAGACACCGGATACATTGGAATGCCAATACCAAGTACGGAAATAAGAATTTTGGATGATGATGGAAAAGAGGTGAAGCCCGGCGAGCGAGGTGAACTATGTGCTAGGGGGCCACAAGTCTTCCCGGGCTATTGGAACAGACCGGAAGAAACCAAAGATTGTTTTCACGAAGATTGGTTTAAGACGGGAGATATAGCTGTTATGGATGAGAGAGGATTTTTCAAAATTATTGACAGGAAGAAAGAGATGATTTTAGTCTCCGGGTTCAATGTCTATCCCAATGAAATTGAAGAATGTATCGCATCGCATAATGAAGTATTAGAAGTGGGAGTTATAGGCGTACCGGACCCCAAATCAAATGAAGCAGTAAAGGCTTATATTGTCAAAGGAGATGAAGGTTTGACAGAAGAGGAGGTAAGAAAGCATTGCAAAGAAAACCTAACCGGCTACAAGTGTCCAAAATACATTGAATTTACTGACGAACTTCCAAAGTCAAATGTTGGAAAAATTTTAAGAAGAATAATTAAAGAAAACGACCTTAAAAACAATTTTTATATTTAAAATCTAAATTACTGAAAATGATAAAAAATATTGGAGTATTCTTGTTGTTGGTGCTGACCAACAAGTTGGTTGCTCAACAAAATGTTACAGCCAGTGATACGTCTTATTGGAGGATAGGAGGCACTTCATCACTTACTTTTTCTCAGGTTTCACTTACCAACTGGGCAGGTGGCGGTGATAATACCGTATCTATTAACTCTAATTTCAGCATGTTTGCTGATAGGGTTAAAAAAAGAGGGAAGTGGGAGAATTACATTGATCTGGGATATGGCTTAATCAAGCAAGGAGACTTTGAGTTTGAAAAATCCGATGATAGGATAGTGTTCGGTACCAGATATAGTTATCGAATTGAAAATGCTAATGATAAATGGTTTTACACAGGCCTGTTAGACTTTAAAACTCAATTTGCTCCCGGATTTGACGTTCCTTCGGGAACCGAAGGGAGGCAGTCCATTTCAGATTTCCTGGCACCCGGCTATCTGACGATTGGAACGGGTATTGATTATTCTCCGAATGAATTTTTGTCTTTGTCATACATTCCGATATCCGGTAAATTCACTTTTGTAACGATACAACGACTTGCTAATGAAGGGGCTTTTGGTGTGGATCCGGCGGTTGTTGATGAGGTGACAGGTGAAATACTTGAAAAGGGGAAAAATTCCAGGGCGGAACTTGGGTCATTTTTTAGAGCTCAGTATAAGAAAGAAAATTTTGAAAGTCGTCTTGAGTTATTTACTAACTACATGGAGGACTTTGGAACCATTGATGTAAATTGGCAAAATGCATGGGTAGTTCAACTTACAAAGTTTATTTCTGCGAATTTCTTTACCCAATTAATCTATGATAAGGACATATTGATTGGAAAAGACAATAATGGAGATGGTGATTTTGATGATCCGGGCGAACTGGATGACAGGGTTCAGTTCAAAAGCGTTATTGGCGTAGGATTGGGCTACAACTTCGGAGCCCGAAAGTCAGAATAGAAAATTTTACTTTTTTTAAACAATTAGCGTTCATTCTTGTCTGACTTAAATAACTAAACAATAATTTAAACCTTAAAACGATTTATTATGCCGGACTTTAGTGCCGTTGAAGGTATGAAATACATTTACCCTATTCTATTGGGGTTCATGGTGTTAGAATACTTTGTGGCGAGAGAAAATTACGAATTAAAGGATTCATTAGCAGGATTTGGAATAGCATTTGGTGCTTCCGTGGTTGCATCTTTTACTAAGGTGTTTACTGTAGTTGTTGTATTCCAATGGTTTTTTACCGTTTTAGAGCCTTACCGGATAGAATATTTAGGTTATTCTACTATTGGTTTTGCATGGTGGGCGTGGGCGTTAGCCATTTTTGCAGACGATTTCAATTTTTACTGGCACCATAGAATGAGCCATACAATAAGAATCTTGTGGGCAGCACATGTTCCTCATCATTCTTCTAAGAATTATAATCTGGCAGTCAGCATCCGAAACGGATGGTTCATTACGCTTTACAAACCGGTATTCTGGCTATGGATGGCATGTGTAGGTTTTGAGCCGGTAATGATTGGGGCAGCTTTGATCATTAATGCCACTTATCAATATTTTCTTCACACAAAACTGGTCGGGGATCTTGGCTTTCTAGGTAAAATCTTCAATAACCCGCATGTTCATGCTGTTCACCATTCCAGCAACATAGAGTACCTGGACAAAAATCATGGAGGAATCTTCCTGATCTGGGATCATGTTTTCGGAACGTGGCAAAATGTGATCAAGGGTGTTGCTCCGAAGTATGGCATATTGAATGATCCGAAGACTTATAATCCTGTTAAGCTAAATACTCACGTTTTTGTTGACATTTTTAATGATGTCAAAAAAGCAAAAAGTATTAAGGAAGCACTTATGTACATATTCGGTCCTCCCGGATGGAGTCCGGATAATAGTTCTCTGACGGCTAAACAAATCCGGGAACAATTTTATTCCGGCGTTATCTCCGGAGATGCACACTTTGAAGGAGTAGAACTCAGGTCTAATCCGGAGAGGGCTGAGAAGGCTGCATAGATTTAGGCTGAAATTTTATATGAAGATCAAACTGAGGGAATGGAATTGATATTCCCTCTTTTTTGAATTGTCTGAAAATCTCAAAGTAAAGTTCTGTCTTTACTATTCGTGGCTTATCTGTATATTTTGATGTCCACACAGCTAATGTAAAAATTAACGAGCTATCTGTAAACCTATCAAAAAAACTCCGGGAGTCGGATGCTTTAATACATTATCGTTTCTTTCGGCTACATCCGGCAAGACTTTTCTAACTAGCTCCGGGTCTTTATCGTAGCCAACTCCAACAGGAATATCAAAACGGATATTTTGATTATTGTGGCTCCAGTTGATGACTCTTGAAGAAATAAATTCAAAGTTAGGGACAATGATGGAGATATTTTTGTTGGTGAGAATTGTGGTTGCTCTTACCGATATATTTATCACATCACCTTCGGTGTTTCCAACAACTATTCGATCACCAACCTTGATGGGCTTTTCAAAAAAGATGGTAATCCCCGAGATGAGGTTATCTGTGATATTCTGAAGTCCAAAATCAATACCTACTCCTAATGCTCCCGCCAACAGGCTAAGTGGGCTCATATCAATCCCGGCTGTCTGGATAATTATGACGGAGCCGATAAACATGAACAAGACTTTTGCGATCCATCCAATGGAGCTTCTCATCCCACGATCTACGTTGGCTTTAAGAAGAATTCTGTCAACGAGTAGGTGTCTAAATCTTTTACTTAGATAAGTAAGAATAATAAAGCCAAAAATGAAATAAAAGATAGTACCAAGTGTGATATCACTTTTTCCGAGCTTGAAAAGATTTGTAGTGAAGATTTCAGTTGCATCATTGCAAAAGGCCTTGATACCGTACCAAATTTCTTCTACGGTTTCCATCCGGACTAAAATAATCAGGAAATTAAAAAAATGAATCAGAATTTGATTCTTACCATTACTTTAATTTCGGATGAAGTATCACCCTCTGAGGCTTCCAGACCTGATCCTACTACCGTTCTATCGCTATAACTATATCTGGCATACCTTATCCAAATTGAGATGTTCCTCAAGGAGTCAAAACGAACCATTGCATAATTTCGAATACCTCTGCCATTGTATGCGGGAATTGAGAAGGCGTAAAGGACATCATTTTCATAAACATACTGTGCATTGTCGAAATTGTCGGTTGCAAATAACGCCATACGTGTTTTGAACTTCAAGAGCCAAATTTCAAAATTCAAATCCTGAATAATTGCAAAACCTTTGGTAAAGTCTCCTGCTTCATCCTGATGGCTGCTTTGTATTTTGGTTTTAAGTACCAGTTCAGGAGCAAGCTGGTAGTCAATGTTAAAAATGTAGTTGTATTTGATTTGATCGGCTAAGACATTGAGATTTTCCTGCCGGATGCTCACCTGTCTTGCCTGCTGTCTTACCTGGGCATAAAGTGAAGCTTTTCTGTTGGGTTTGTGTGTGTAACGGATCAGCCATTCATTACCGGTTGAGGGTGCTTCGGTACCAAACTTTAGCCAGGGAAAACTGAACCTGTCATAGTAGGCGTTGAGCTTATGGTAGCGATTGGGAGAAATAGTTAATCCCCAATAGACACCTTTTTCATTAATGTTCCTGGAGTTTTCAGAGAACGCATTCCCGTAAAAAGAGTGAAAATCACGATCAAAATTCCTTAAAATCATTGCAAAATCCACAGTCTTAGAAAGACTCCCCAAGAATCCTCCTACTGCTCCAATTCCTCCTGACTTAGCTTTTGACGCTTCTCCAAATAAGGTAAGGTTTTGCCAGGTATAATGTCCAAAAACTGATAATATGTAGTTATGGTCTCCTTTAAATTCAAACTGGTTGTAATTGTTTGGAGTACGCTGTAATGGAGTGCTATATTGACTATTGAGGCCGGTAATTCCAATTGACAGCCTTTGATCAGGGTTGTATTGAATCATTCCTCCGATCGACTCCTCTGTTATGCGATCTTTATTTTCTAATTCATTTTCGGTTCTGTGAAGTCCGGTTACCTGAATGGAATTAACAAATTCTTCAAAAGAAGAAAAAGTGGTATCTGAACGGATGGTTCCATCTTGCCGCAGCTTCGAGTAGAAGCCGGTCACTTCCAGATCTCCAAAGGATTTGGTGAGTCCAATTCCTCTGAAAAAGCCGGCTTCAAGTACAGAAGTATAAGGTCTTAATCCAATGGTATTTCTTTTAACCGTATTAACGGTCTCTGCTCCTTTACCTGCGTTAAATCCTGCCCCGAAAACAACACCTTGTCCCACTTGCAATTGAAAATCTCCCAGCATAATTCGATCAAATCCGAGTTTATTTTCCAGTAATAAGTGGTAAGAGTAGAAATCAAATCCGTTCTGTCTGTTATTAAAAGCAATCTCTTCTCCATCATCTTTTTCAAAAGTGAAACCCAGGCTAAAATCACCTCTTTTGCTTGTTCTAAACCTTCCATAAAGCTTATTTTGATTACCAACATATCTGTTTGGTGCTGAGGTAAGCGTATCAATTACATCATCATCTTCACCTCTCACAAAGGTTGTATCAAGTGGCAATGCAGGAGTGTAACCTACTTTCTCTTCCAGTGTTCTTGTGTATCGAAGGAGGAGATAGTTATTCTCTTCTTCCAGGAGTCTTTGCAGAAAGGGACGATTGTCAGGGGCAGTTTCACTGACTGTAACAAAAGGCAGCAATAACCTTATGACAGAAATATCAAAAGAAGGAATTACCTGAAGCTCATTGATGGATAAAAGATTTCCAAATGTTGCTCTGTATTCAAAGAAATCATTGAGTTGATTTGGACTCAGAATGTAGAGTGAGGATAATTCTGCAGGCTTTACTTTATTAAGATTCAACTTGTTTGAGTAATACAGAAGAAGGGACTCATAAATGTCTTCATAGGAGATGTCTTCATCCTGAACTTGAAAAAGTCTTTCTGCAAACAGTTCCAGATCAATGTCATCATTTTGTGCATAGAGATGCAATGAGGAAATTATCGCTATTATACGGGTCCATTTTTTCATTTCCCTAATTGATATGCGATAGTTATTTCATGGATATTTCCCAGCTCGGAATCATCAGAGAAAGCGTAGTCAAGTTTCAGTCTTTTTGGATGAAAGCCAATTCCGAAAGCAGCAATGAATGGACGGGTACTGATTCCTGTTCTTAGAAAAATATCCTTGACAATCATGTACTCTATTCCTGCTTTGATGATCTCATCAAAGTCCAGATCTTTTTCGACTTCAACACTGAGAATCAATTCATCCGAAGGCCGATAGGAAAAGCCCGCTTTCATTACTGTGGGCAGTGATTCATCTGATTGCAGGCCTGTTTCGGCTTGGGTTATATTGAAAATATGGGCTCCGAAGAACAATTGTGGAGTGATTTCTGCCAAACCTCCAAACTCAACGACCATTACTTGTTTAGTTCCTACTGATTCGACATGATATTGAATGATATCTACACCTAATCCGAGGCTAACCATTTGCAATTGGTTTCCAATAGCAAGATGAAGACGTTGCTCACTGAATAGATCATCACCAAACTTATAATATCCAACCCCGGCATTTCCTAATCGGTGCTTGTAAACAGCACCACCGGCTATGGTTTGAAATTCAGTTATTCCGTACCTGTTTTGGTATCCGGCAAAAATGGAGTGATGGTCCAGCCTGCCCAAAGCACCAATGTTGTTGAATAAGCTGTATTCGTCGGCCAGCGTCAGGGAAGCACCTCCCATTGCAGAATTTCTCGCACCGAACTGATAGGAGCCACTCTGGGAAAAGGAAAATGTAACCGATGTTAAGGTTACTATCAGAAACAGAAATTTCATGAATGAAATATAAGCATTTAATAAACTGCTCTACAATAGTTTTACATTTTTCGGATGTGTTTTTTTAGTAAGTTATTATTTGCTTCCTCTTCAAATACACTTCACCATTAGGTAGACGTAATCTATGCGGTTTTTTATTTTGATTGTTTTAATTGTTCTCTCCGATTTTTGTGTAGCACAAGAAGCTGATTCTGTTTTCTACAGCTCAGGAGAATTGAAAGGTTATGGTTTATTATGCAACAATCTGAAGGAGGGAGAATGGTTTTTTTATTACCCAAATGGCGTGTTAAGTGCTGTTTTAAATCATAAAAATGGTGAGCTACAGGGTGTTCAGGAGTACTATGACTCTGATGGAAATTTGATCATTATTGAACACAGAGAACAAGGGCTGCTTGAGGATTCTTCCAAATATTACTACCCTGCCGGTCAGTTAAAAAAGAAAGGTTATTTTGAGGATGGCCTTTATGAAGGGAAATGGGTGTTTTATTTTGAAAATGGAGTTTTAAAGCAAGAGGGAACTTATGTTCAAGGGTTGCCCCAGGGAGAATGGTCTTTCTTCTTTGATAATGGGAATCTTAATCGGAAAGGGTTTTTGAGGAATGGAAAAGAAGATGGATTTTGGAAATACTTTGATAAAGAAGGAAATCAAACTTACGAGGGTCACTGGAAAGCGGGAAAGAAGGTCGGGACGTGGTATTATTTTAAAAAAGGGAAGCAAAAAAAATGGAAATCTTTTGACTAGAGCAATGAGAGGAGGTTGATGAAGAAAAAAGTCTGATTTAATGCATTTCGGGAATACTCTAAACGAAAAGTTAAGTCATTGACAAGCACCAGATCCAGACCGGCTCCATAGCTGTACAGGTATCTGTCATCGAGGAGCCCGCTTCCGTCATAGTTTGGGTATCCTTTTGCATATCCCTGATCGAAATATACTTTGCCATAAACCGTAAAAGGGAAAGTCCGGAGCTGTCGGATTGGCATTACCTTACTGATATCCCATTTCCTTCCGATCAGTTTGTGTTTAATCTCATTCCGCTGGATTACGTAACTGCTTCCTTCTATTATATTCAGGTCATAACCTCTAAGCACCTCACGCAGAGGCCCAATCTTGTAGTAGTTATAATAATTGCGATCTTCGGGAAGAGTAGATAGTATTGAGACATCACTTGCGGCATAAAATCCTTTTTTAAGGTCCCAATATTTAGACGCTGCCAGCCTGATTCTCCAATAGTTTACACCTTCATCATAAATTCCGAGCCCATGCTTAAAAACTCCGGCAATGAGTCTTTCGCCTTTGGTGGGATAGTTGACGTTATTTCTCCTGTCGTAAAGAAAAGAATGCCCAAAATAAAAATGTTGCTGGATAGTCCTCTCATCTCCTAAGTAGTTGGGATTTAGCCGAGCGAGTGTATCTGCTATTTCAACATGAAAGTGACCTAAAGTCGTATAGTGGAACGTATAAAACGAGTTCCGATAAGAGTGCCTCACAATATTTCGAAAAACCCTTCTTAAATCCTTATCAAGGTCTGAGGTAAAGCGAGGCACATTATCTACGGTCGTGAAAGCAACATTTTTTGCTTCGCTATAGCTCAGATCAAAGAGCAGCCCATTGCGCTGCTTTTTATCTATGTAGGGAATGTTGTATCGCAGGTTAAGCACATCTGTAAATCCGGTTTGGAAAACAACTCTCAGGAATTCCCTTCTTCCTCTGAAGTTAAATTGATTGATTCTTACGCCATAGTTTACTCGGCTTAGGTCTCGATCCCGATTTACCCACCAATCATTAAAATTTCTATCAATCAGTCTGAAAATAGGGAAAGGATAGAGATACCACCTTTCGTCTACCTCTATCAAGACAGCAGCCTGACCTTCGGAGATATGACTAAGCGAAAGATTTACCTCATTGAAAAGGTTGGTATTGTAGATACGAATTTTATTCCAGACAAACAAACTGTCAAATTGAGAGAAGAGCAGCGAATCTCCAACATCAAAACTCAGCTCTCTGGTGATGATCTGTGCTTTGGTCTTCTTATTCCCTTCGATGGAGATTTTTTTTATGCTAATCCATTCGGTTGAGTCTTGGCTATATCCACTATGCAAAGCAATTACGATCAATGGTAAAGCCGATAAATGTTTCAATATAAATCTCATCAACAGCGTCTTTGCGATGCCTTATTTTTAGAAGAACAGCAAACAGAGTGAACTTTCACGGTAAGCACAAGCATCTCTTCTTATTTTTGCGACTTATGCGAATTGTCAGAAAAATACTGATCACCCCGATTCAACTGTATCAGTATGCAATATCACCTTTGTTTCCCAATTCATGCCGATTTATGCCCACTTGTTCACAGTACACAAAAGAAGCAATTCTGAGATATGGAATTAAGGGCGTTTGGATGGGCATAAAGCGCATCAGCAAGTGCCACCCTTGGGGGAAGAGCGGTTATGATCCGGTACCTTGAAAAAATCATTTTAAGTATGGGCTTTCTCTCTCTTTGACAAGCTGCTAAACAATCTCGGGACAAAAGTTTCTCAAAAAAATAAGATTTGCATATAACAATTCAAAAAAATGATATAATATTGCATTTCATACCAACTAAAATAAAAAGCTATGAGCACGTTAAATAAAAAAAGATCAAAAGACATCATGAATAAGAAAAACACGTCACACACGCTGCCGAAAGGGCTGTACGGGCTTAATTTAATGCCCCCCCCCCCCCAATAGTTTAATATTATCTCTAAAAAGTACCTTTTTCATAATCTCCGCACTTTTCCTCGCGATCTTCGGACAAGCACAGACCGAACCTGCCCCGAAACCCTTCATCACTACCTGGCAGACAACCTCTGACAACGAAACCGTTACCATCCCTACCACAGGAGGAGGCTACAGCTACTCCGTAAACTGGGGGGAAAACGAACCTGCCGATAACAACACCTACACCGAAGATGCATTCCATAACTACATGACTCCCGGCACCCACACCATTACCATCAGCGGTACCTTCCCGCGTATCTTCTTCTCCGGGAACAGCACTTCCGCACAGCAGATACGCTCCATCCTACAGTGGGGAGATAACCCATGGACTTCCATGAACAATGCTTTCAAGGGTTGTGATAACCTGACGATTGCGGCGGATGCAGGAGTCCCGGATCTTTCAAACGTGACGAATATGTCATTCATGTTTTGGGGTTCTTCCTTCACTGGAGACATTAGTAAATGGGATGTAAGCAGCATGACGGATATGTCATACATGTTTAACAGTTCTCCCTTCAACGGAAACCTCAGCGAATGGAATGTAAGTGGCGTGAGCAATATGCAAAGCGTATTTGGTTCCTCTGCCTTCAACCAAGACATCAGCACATGGGACATCAGTAGCGTGACAAATATGAAGTTCATGTTTTTAGAGAATACCTCCATGTCTTCCGAAAACTACGATAAACTCCTCATCGGATGGAGCACCTTAGATGAAGCAGCGAACGAAAACCAAATCCCCTCCGGCATCACTTTCTACGCACCGGATAAGTACTCCTGTAGAGGAAAAGCAGGAAGGGATGTACTCACCGGCGCAACGCATTCCTGGAAGATCATAGATGATGAGTTAGTTCCCATACGGACGGAAGCAGCCGCCCTGCCGGAAGTAACCTCACAATGTATTGCTTCCCTCACCCCACCCACCGCTAAGAGCAGCTGCACGGTGGGAGAAGGAACAACGGTCACGGCTGCGCATGATGTCAGTACGTTTCCCATTACCGAAAGCACCCTCATTACGTGGACCTATACCGATAATGGTAAGAGCATTGTACAAACACAGAACGTAACCATAACAGAAGACACCACCGACCCCCTGCCTGGTATGGATTTGGAGGCACTTACCGTAGATTGTGGCGAGATCACCTCCGGAGATGACCTGAACAT
>JACONI010000007.1:0-31844 GCA_014323825.1 Ekhidna sp.
ATCGGGTCAAATTACCGTTGCAGGCACTCTTGACCATGAGGAAACAGAGACCCATACGCTTACGGTAGCAGTGGATTATGGTTTTAATAAAGTTGTTAATGTCACCGTTACTATCACCGTTAACGATGTGAATGAGGCCCCGGTGTTTGATACTCCTTCCGGTACGACATTGTTCCATGTAGATGAAAATGTACCGGGTGCGGATGTTGAAACGAACGAATTGACTCCTAGAACAACAGATGAATTGCTTGGAGCTACTGACCCCGAAGGAGAGATGCTGACTTACGACCTCACCGGAGATGGTAATGCAGATTTTGCCATAGATGATATGGGGCAGATTACGGTTACAAGAGCCGGAGGTCTTGACTTTGGTACTAAGGGAACTTATGCCCTTGAAGTAACCGTTTCGGATGGAATGACAACGATCAGGCGCACCATTTCTATTTCCGTTCAAGAGAATACCGCACCTGCGTTTAATTCTCCTTCCGGCACCACACTGTTCTCTGTAAATGAAAATGCACCGGGTGCGGATGTTGAAACGAACGAATTGACTCCTAGAACAACAGATGAATTGCTTGGGGCTACAGACGATGACGATGATAAGTTGACTTATAGCCTCACCGGAGACGGTAATGACGATTTTGCCATAGATAGCATGGGAAAAATTACCGTTGCAAAAGCCGGCGGCCTTGACTTTGAGACCAAGGACACTTATGACCTTGAAGTACAAGTTTCGGATGGTAGAGAAGGGATGGCGAGCCGCACCATTTCTATTTCCGTTAATGATTTGGCTGACTGATCGTCCTTATGACGAGGAAGATCAGCATCCTGCCGGGAAACTTTTGGGAAGTTTGAAACTTCCCAAAAGTGAATGCTTCGCCAAAGCAGAGAGGACTGCTACGATACTATCGTTGTGATTTAAACCTTCAAGGCTGCTTTGACGGAACTATTTTTGAGTTAAAATTTAATTTTTCAATATTTTTTTAATTTGTACCGGCACATTTGAATTTGTTTGTATATTTGTCCAACATAGTTATATAAATTTTAAGTTAAATAAGTAGAGGGAAGATCCAATTACGGGTCTTTCCTTTTTTTCATCAAAACACGCCTGCGTCCATCAGCGAAATTTGCGAGAGAGTGGAGACCCTGTCGCAAGGTGTCCCGTCCTCAAAAAACATAATGGCAGCCGGAAGGAACGCAATTGTAACCCGAAGCGGTTACCATGCTGATGCTGAAAAGAAACAACCCATTAAAATATAATGAGGTAACAATGCTTTTATTTATCCTAATCAAATTTTATTTCTTAGGCCGGGTAAACCCGGAAATGAACACCGTCCCCACCTAACGGATAAAATCGTCTGCTGCTAAAAAAGCAAAAAGTAAATATCTTGAAATGATTAAATGTTCTCTTACTTCGAAGGGTGCTTATTTCGTTATCACACAAAAAAGGTCCAGGTTCCGTTCATCCGGTTGATTCAATTTAAAATCACTCCATTTTATGGATTTTACCAGTTCATTATCACCGGATTTTAGTTTCTTTCGATTCATTCTATTAAGAATTTCATAAGGTTTCCTCAAGAGTGTAGCAGGTAATTTATGTTGTAGGTTTAAAATGTCATATCTCATGATCTTATTCACGGATTTCCTATTCTGTTCATGATACCTGATTACTTTTTCATTTCCGGCAATACCCTTCATCTCCACGTTAGAAAAATACTTTTCGCAAAGTGCTTTCAGTTGATTGCCTGTGTACTCTCTAACATGCCACGGGTTTCGTGAAAGTGTCATTTTTATATTGGGAGTTGTTATTAAAGCTACACCGCCGGGTTTCAATACCCTGCAAACTTCTTTCACAAATTCTTTGTCTTTTTTTACATGTTCAATGACATGAAAGGTTATGATCGCATCAAATTTATTATCCCCGAATGGGAAAGGAGGAAATGTGCCGCTCATAAAATCATAATCCGGATATTTAATCCCGAGTTGCTCTATAATACTCTCTATCTTGTCAATGCCCTGATAACTTTTTGCCAAAGGTGCTAAAAGTTCCACTCCTCTTCCCTCTCCACAGCCTAACTCCAGAAGGTCTCCTTTTATATACGGTTTAGCGAAATGATAGGCACTTAAAAGCCTTTGGTGGACGGGGTTGTCGGAAGGGACTTCGGCTGAGGCTATTTCGGTTGTATAAACTCTCATTCTTGAAAATTGAAGCCTGATTTTTGCTTGGAGTGCAAAGAAATGAATTAATTGGCTAAATTGGAAACCATGAAGACGCAATGCTTATTTCTTATTTCCCTGGTGTGGTCAGGATATCTGTACGCCATTGATTTCTCCGGAGTGAATGTTGCCTGGCAATACAATTTGAACGTAGAACTCAGACTAGCTCATAGAGTGTTTCAAAATGAGGAGGGCATCTTTGTACTGCTTCAGGTAAGTGCTGATTCTTTAGCAAGGTGGGAATATGAATTCCTGATCCAAGATGGGTATGAAGCGGAGCATCATGAAGTAATCAAGCCGCTAAGCGTTGATACAATTAACTCGGGAAAAAACGAGTTCAGCGTTAAACTCCACCTGGCATTAGCTACTCAGGATTTACTGGTCGTAAGGGTTTATCAATTTGAGCAGGATTATTATTACGATATCGCATTGAAAATTGGTAACCTTTCATTCCCTCCCATTTATCCATTAGATAGGAATGGTCTGCCGATCTATAAGAACTATATTAATCGTTCCGGATATTCCTGGAATCAGATGGATTCGTTACATATCATCAAGTACGCAGAAGACTTCTCACGCTCAGCCCCGCCTATGGCAGACATGAAGCCCTTGGCTCCCACAGCCCGTCAGGATACTGCTTTTCAAGCAAAGGATTCGGTATTTTTTGAGGAAAACTTCTTTTATATGGTAAGGGATGATATTAATTCTTCTACGGGAGTGACTATTTTAAGGACATCTCCTTACTTTCCAAAGTACAGGAAGCTCACTGAACTTGTAGAGGCTATGCTTTACCTCACGAGTGAGGCAGAGGAGAAGGCACTTTTAAAATCAAGGAATTTAAAAAAGGATTTTGATTCATTCTGGATAAATAACCTGAATACAAAACCCCGAGCCCGAGATGCTATTAGGCAATATTATGAAAATGTAGAGCAGGCAAACATTTTGTTTACTGATTATAAACCCGGTTGGAAGACAGATCGTGGTATGATGTATATGATTTATGGTGCTCCGGATGAGGTATATCGATTAGATGGCCTGGAAGAATGGTATTATGATTCAGGTGAGGCCTTCGAGTTCAATGTGATTTCATCTTTTTTTGCACCCCGCACCTATTCGCTTAGGAGGAGCAGGAATTTTGAAGAAAGCTGGTTTCGGAAAGTAGTGAAGATTCGAAGAGGCAGCAATGAATAACAAATCTGATTTAATATACGGTATCAGAGCCGTAATTGAGGCAGTTAAATCCGGTGAGCATCTGGAGAGAGTATTTGTACAAAAAAATCTCAAAGGAGATTTGTATAAAGAGTTGATGCGAGTGCTTCATCAGACAAAGATTCCCGTTTCAAAAGTCCCTGTGGAGCGGATCAATAAGTTTACCCGTAAAAACCACCAGGGTGTTGTTGCGCTCGTCTCGCCGATTGAGTACCAGTCAATTGAAAATCTAATTCCATTGTTATTCGAGGAGGGGAAAAATCCCCTGCTTTTAATTTTGGATGAAATCACTGATGTTAGAAATTTTGGAGCTGTTGCAAGAACTGCTGAATGTTTGGGAGTACATGGAATTATTATTCCTGTGAAAGGAGGAGCTCAGGTAAATGAGGATGCCGTAAAGACTTCTGCCGGTGCTTTTAACTACCTGCCTGTTTGTAGAGAAAATGACTTGAAAGAATGTACTTCATTTCTTCAACAATCCGGGGTAAGAATAATTTCC
This sequence comes from Ekhidna sp., assembly GCA_014323825.1. GTDB lineage: Bacteria > Bacteroidota > Bacteroidia > Cytophagales > Cyclobacteriaceae > Ekhidna. The sequence continues at coordinate 3,926 of JACONI010000007.1, forward strand.
TGCTCTGAAAAAGCGAATAATTTTTTAAATAAAGAAGATTTCACGGGTCCCACAGCTTTGATCATAGGTTCTGAAGAAAAGGGAATTAATCCGGAGTTACTGGGACAGTCGGATGCGATTTGTAAAATCAAAATGCAGGGCCATATTGAATCGCTCAACGTTTCGGTAGCAGTTGGAATGGCCTTATATGAAATACAGACTCAAAGAGCTAGATGAATTTTTCTCCTTTGCTGCTCTTAACATCGGTAATGAATTCTCTGAAAATTGAGGAGTCTCCTTTTTTACATACAAGCAATATATCGTCAAAATCAGCGATAAGGAAACCTTCGGCTCCCTGAATTACCACTACTTTATCTTTTTTGGCTTTGATGTAGTTATCCTTTGAGTTATAAATAAGTGCATTTGCTTCAACTACATTTTCATTCTCATCCTTATCCTTTATTTCGTGCAGTGCATTCCACGCTCCCAGATCGGACCAGCCAAAATCTCCCGGTACCACAAAAACATTATCCGCCTTTTCCATAATTGCATAATCAATAGAAATGCTCTTACACTGGCTATAGGCTTTTTGAATGAAACGCCCTTCATTATCGGAAAAATATTCACGAAGCCCGCCGCCAAAGATTGCGGCAGTTTCCTCGTCATATTTCTCAAACGATTTAATGATAGCACCAACGGACCAGACAAAAATTCCCGAATTCCATAGAAAATCTCCACTTTCAATAAATTTTGCGGCAAGTTCGGCTTCCGGTTTTTCCGTAAATGTTTTTACCTTCTTTACAGAAGATTCCGAATCGTTTAAATATTGGATATATCCATAATTTGTCTCAGGACGATTTGGGTGAATTCCAATAGTAATAAGCTTTTCATCTGATGTTGCAGCTTTAACAGCCGTATCAATAACTCCGACAAATTCTTCCTCTTTCAAAACCACATGGTCGGAAGGACTAACGACCAAAACGGCATTTGGGTCCTTTTTAAGAATTTTGTACGAGGCATAAGCAATACATGGCGATGTGTTCCTTTTTTCAGGTTCTAATAAAACCTGGTGACCTTCCAATTCGAGGAGCTGCTCTTTAATAAGCGATCCATATTTATGATTTGAAACAATCCAAATCTTATCCGGCGTAGTAATTTCTTTGAAACGGTCAAATGTCATTTGAAGTAACGATCTACCCGTGCCAAGTACATCTAGAAATTGCTTGGGCCTGGCATCCCGGCTAAAAGGCCAGAATCTGGTTCCGCTTCCGCCAGCCATAATCACTACGTAAATATTTGCTTGCATAAAATTTTGGTAAGAAATTTACGATACAATTCATGGTGTAACATGCACATCCTAAAAGCATCGTTAATGCAATGATAAATAGATGATGGCTTATTTGTACAGCATCAAAGAATTAATTAATTTAACAGTATATTCTTAAAACCGGAAATGGAGGCAACTTTAGAAGTAAATCTTAGAGACAGTCTTAAACGCGTATTTGGTTACGATAAATTCAGAGGTAAGCAGAAAGATATTATTCATCATATCTTAGACAAAAATGATACGTTCGTAATTATGCCGACCGGCGCAGGGAAATCCCTGTGCTATCAGTTACCGGCAATAGTTCAAAGTGGCACTGCGATCGTTATTTCACCTCTTATCGCCTTGATGAAGAATCAGGTAGATCAAATGAATGCCGTAGGAGTCAACGCTCGATTCCTCAACTCAACATTGACGAAATCTGAAAGCGCAAGGGTTAAAAGAGACACAATAAGTGGTCATGTAAAACTCCTATATGTTGCCCCTGAATCCCTTACCAAAGAAGAGAATGTTATTTTTTTAAAAAAATCGAAAATTTCCTTCGTTGCCATTGACGAGGCCCATTGCATTTCGGAGTGGGGGCATGACTTCAGACCCGAATACAGGAGAATTAAAGACATTATCGGCCAGTTGGGTAATATTCCAATGATCGCTCTTACAGCCACTGCCACGCCAAAAGTTCAATTGGATATCCAAAAGAACCTTTCAATGGAAAATGCCCGATTATTTAAGTCCTCATTTAACAGAACTAATCTTTACTATGAGGTAAAACCTAAGAAGGATACCAGAAAACAGCTTATTAAGTTTGTTAAAAGTCACCGTGGTGAATCCGGAATTATCTACTGTTTAAGTAGAAAAAAGGTTGAGGAGATCGCAGAGTTCCTAAAAGTGAATAATGTTAAGGCAGTACCTTATCATGCCGGAATGGAGGCTAAGGAGCGAATGAAAAATCAGGATACCTTCTTAAATGAAGGTGTTGATGTAGTTGTAGCCACAATTGCTTTTGGGATGGGGATAGATAAGCCGGATGTCAGATTTGTTGTTCACTATGATACTCCCAAATCTATTGAAGGTTACTATCAGGAAACCGGAAGGGCCGGTAGAGACGGCATAAACAGCCATTGCCTGATGTTTTATTCATATAATGACATTCTGAAACTTGAAAAATTCAACAAAGACAAGTCGGTTACCGAGCGTGAAAATGCACGTATTCTCCTGGAAGATATGGCATCTTATGCTGAATCAGCCATTTGTAGAAGAAAACAATTACTTCATTATTTCGGAGAAGAGTTCAAAGAAGGTAACTGTGGTCAATGTGACAATTGTGTGTATCCTAAAGAACAATTTGAAGGTAAAGAAATATTAGAGATCGTAATACAGGCAGTAAAGCAAACGAACGAACGTTTTGGTATCGGTCATTTAGCATCGCTAATAGTTGGCAGAGCTACTCAATATGTTAGAAGTTACGGACATGATAAACTTGCTGTTTTTGGGAAAGGAAAAGAAATTAATTCAGAGGAGAGTTTCTGGAAGTCTGCCATTCGCCAAACCTTACTTCATGAATTTTTAAAGAAAGACCTGGAAAATCCGGTAATCTATTTGGTCTCGGAAAAGGGAGATAAGTTCTTGGAAGACCCGTATTTTCATAAACTTTCAAAGGACCATACTTATGATTCCGAAGGAGAGGAAGACGAAGAGAGAGTGCCTGTAAATGTTGCAGTATTTGATAAATTACTTTTCGGGATGCTGAAAACTTTGAGAAAAGATACCGCTCATAGGGAGGGGCTCCCTCCTTATGTGATATTCAGCGATCCCTCGATGGAGGAAATGGCAACACTTTATCCTACTTCTATGGATGACCTGAAACAGATTATAGGGGTAGGTGAGAGCAAGGCCAGGAAGTACGGACAACCATTTTTGAATCTTATTGAAGAATATGTAGAAGAGCATGATATTGTCACTGCTTCTGATGTTCTGGTAAAGTCTTCAGGAACAAAATCCAAGAATAAAATTTACATCATTCAACATATTGATCAGAAGATGGATTTGGAGGAGATCGCTGAAGCGAGGAATATGACCTACGAACAGGTGATTGAGGAGGTAGAGAATATTTGTTACTACGGGACTAAACTGAACATTGATTACTACATTGATCAACTGTTGGATGATGATAATCAGAATAATATCTACGATTATTTTTTAAATGCCGAATCCGATAGCCTTGAAATTGCCATGAAAGAATTAGGGGAGCATTATTCCGAGGATGAAGTAAGGCTGATGAGAGTCAAATTCATGTCAGAATATGCTCATTAAGGAAGCCGCTTTTGAAAAGAGGAGAGAAAAATTTATCTTAATCTGTCAATCTCAAAATAACCTGAAATGAACGTTATGATCATTGGCTCCGGAGGAAGGGAGCACGCACTCGCCTGGAAAATAAAGCAAAGTTCAAAATGTGAAAAAATATACATTGCGCCCGGTAATGGAGGCACCGGAAACATTGCTATTAACCTGCATATTGACATTAAGGATTTTCGGGAAATTGCTAACGTAATAAAAGAACATGCCATTTCTATATTGATCATCGGCCCTGAAGAACCACTCGTAAAAGGGCTGGTGGATTTTTTAAAGGGAGAGAAGTCCTTAAAGGAACTGAAGATCATTGGGCCTTCAGCAAATGGAGCTCAACTGGAAGGCAGTAAAGAATATGCTAAGGAATTCATGATTAGACACAAAATTCCTACAGCCGTCTCCAAAACTGTTACAAAAAAAAATCTGGAAGAAACACTAAAGTATATGGAGCGATTGGAGCCGCCATACGTCTTAAAGGCAGATGGATTGGCCAGAGGCAAAGGAGTGATTATAACTGAAGAACCGGAAGAAGCACGAAAATCATTAAAGAATCTAATAGCAGATAAAAAATTTGGTGAGGCCGGTGAAAAAGTGCTACTGGAAGAGTTTTTAAAGGGAACCGAGGTTTCTTTTTTTGTTATTACTGACGGAAAGGATTATCAAATCCTGCCGGAAGCAAAGGATTACAAAAGAATCGGTGAAAAAGATACCGGTTTAAATACGGGTGGAATGGGAGCGGTATCTCCTGTTGTATTTGCCGACAGAGCTTTTAAAGAAAAAGTAAACAGGCAAATTATCAGACCAACAATCAAAGGATTGCAAAAAGAAGGAATTCATTACTGTGGGTTCATCTTTTTCGGTTTGATGAATGTGGGTGGAGAACCATACGTCATTGAATACAACGTTAGAATGGGCGACCCTGAGACAGAGGTAGTGATGCCCAGAATTAAAGGGGATTTTCTGGACCTTCTCGTGGCTGCTGCGGATGGAAACCTGAATGAGACAAAGATCGAATACGAAAAGTTCACTGCCGCAACCGTAGTTTATGTCAGCCGGGGTTATCCGGAGTGCTATGAGAAAGGTCATGAAATTTCAGTTGGAGATACAAAATCCGTACTTTTATTTCATGCAGGCACTAAAATCCGGAATGGGAAACTCGTTACAAATGGCGGAAGAGTAATGGCATCAACCGGTTTAGGGAAAGACCTTGACGAAGCTTTAAGTAAATCATACGCCGGTGGAGATGAACTCCAATGGAAGGGCAAAAAGTTTAGGCAGGATATTGGGTTTGACCTTAAAGCATTGGGTCAATAAGAAATTTCTACTCGAATCAATTAGTTTAGAGAATTATGGGATGTGAAAGTTGTGGAACAAATGGAACAGCCGGCTGTCGGAACAATGGGTATTGTAACTCCGGGGGGTGCAGTAAGCTTAACGTCTTTAACTGGCTCTCTAACATGGACGTACCTGCTTTGCATCGTTTTGATGTATTTGAAGTAAGATTCAAGAATGGCAGGAAGGATTTCTTCAGAAATAATAATAAATTGGATATTGTCACAGGAGATGCCATTGTTGTAGACGTGCCCAACGGTCATCACATTGGATACGTCTCGCTGCAAGGAGAACTGGTAAGATTACAAATGTCTAAAAAAGGCATTGAAAATGATAAAAACGTAAGAGGCATTTATCGTAAAGCAACCCATAGGGATATGGAAAGGTGGCAGGAAGCAAGAAGTCAGGAGAGTGACATTTTGCTTCGTACAAAAGAAATAGTGCAAGACATAAAACTTGATATGAAACCAACAGATGTAGAGTTTCAGGCAGATGGTACAAAAGCAATTTTCTTTTACTCAGCCGAAGGCAGGGTGGATTTTAGAGAACTTATCAGATGGCTTGCCGGTGAGTTCAAAATACGAATTGAAATGCGGCAGATAAGTGTCAGACAGGAAGCAGGGAGGATAGGAGGAATAGGTGCTTGTGGAAGAGAGCTTTGCTGTTCAACATGGCTTTCCGATTTCAAGAGCGTAACAACAGCAGCAGTCCGTTATCAGAATTTATCCCTAAATCCCGATAAGATTTCCGGTCAATGTGGAAGATTAAAATGCTGCCTGAATTATGAATTAGATACTTACACTGAAGCGTTAAAGGATATACCGGACGTTGAGCAGGCATTGATTACTCAAAAAGGAGAGGCAAAACTTCAGAAAACGGACATCTTTAGAAAAATCCTTTGGTTTAGTTACGGTGATGACAATAACTGGCATTCCGTAGGAGTAGAGCGAGTTCGCCAGGTTCAGGAGATGAACAAGAGAGGAAAAAAGCCGTTTAGTTTATCTGAGGACAAGAATGAAGCATCAGTCATCAATAGTGATCTTGAGGAGATGGAGAAAAATTTTTCAAAGAGAAGCAAAAAGAAAAAGCGATCAAAGGAGCCGTTTAGAGACAAAAGAAAAAACTTTCGGGAATCAAGTAGATGAGACATCTGATACTTTTTAATCTTATGCTTTTGTTAATGTCTTGCGATCCGTCAAGAGTTTATGAAGATTTTAGAGACATGGAGCAAGGATGCTGGCATTTGGACTCATTACAATCATTTTCATTTGAAATTGAAGATACCACCAAAAGCTATCATCTTCTGGCTGCTTTCCGCAATGCTTCGGCATACCCCTTTTATAACTTATATTTCCAATACTCATTATTAGACAGTGCTGAAAATATTGTGAAGGAGGAGCTCAGAGAGTATAATTTTTTTGACCCCAAAACAGGGGAGCCTTTGGGCAGCGGGCTGGGTGACCTTTTCGATCATAGGGTGATGCTGGAGGAAGATTATTCCTTTTCCAACGAGGGAAGATACCAAATTCAACTTCGGCAAAAAATGCGTATGGATACTTTACCTTTTATATTGTCAGTGGGGGCGAGAGTAGAAATTGCCGATAGAGGATATAAAAAATGAAAAAACTTTGTTATTTTTAATGACCTTGATTTGTTATTTTGAATAAAAACAACTACTGTTACATTTTCTGAACAAGGAGAGTTTACTGAAAATAAAGAAGCCCTTCAATATGAACTTTACGATGATTCAAATATCACGTTTACCGTTGATGAAAGCTATATACATAGCAGTCATACGTTTGACTCGGAAACTGAATATGATAACTATTTGCTTAATATGGAAAAGGAAGGCAGCCCATTAATCATTAACAAACAAATGTGGGAAACTCTTGGTCATTATTGGGATCCGTATGAAGTTTCGCTCTTCGATGAAGATTATAAACTTCACATTGGAAATATAACATATAAAGTGGATAAAAATGCAATTTATAAGAAAGAACCCAGAGGAGACTTTGAAATGACTATTTATTATGGGGATGACGGTTATGTTCACTCTGATGAAGTTCAGTTTATTTATCAGAATTCTGACAATCTGGAAGAAATAGCTAACTATGATTTTAAAAGTCCCGCTGCGAAGGAGTTATTTATAGAAGAAAAAAAATCAACCTCTTCCAGAACCTACAGTATAAGTCATGGATTTCATATCCTTTCTACAAGCAATTTTGCTGGCTCACCTACCTCTCTTAGTAGTGGGTCACCATACGAAGTAAGATATTTTTCAGATGCAGGATATTTAACAAGAGCAAATCTTGCTGTATTTTATTGGAATGCAGAATATCGAGACTTCGGAGGAAGAGGTGAAGGAGGGACTGTTCTTTTAATTCGAGACATTGATCGAAATGAAAATTACCTCACCAACAGGTGGGTGATGCCAAGTAGTAACGGATATGTTCTTTACGCCGGTCAAACACGGTGGTCAGCCTCCAGAAGTGGGACAGGTATTCCAATAAGTAACCGAGAATCCGTAAAGCCTTACACTTTTGTAAAAGTATATGCAAGAAAATGGAGAGAAGACTTTGGTTCGACTTGGTATGCTTACAGAGGTTCTGTTCCAAGAAGAAACGGGCAAAACGCAAGCAGCAGACATAAAGTGGACTTTCGCCGTAATGACTCTTCTACGAACACCGAAGTTTTCCATATATCCTTTCAGCGCTAATTATAATGCATCCTTCAATAAAAAATTATTTGGCATTTCTCTTCATCAGTCTTTCTCACATCAGTTTTGCTCAAACTGAAAAAGGACATATCCTGCTTGAAGTGGGTACGTCCTCCTTTGGTGAGCCCGCCGTCAAGCAGGGAGCTTCTACCGGAATGAACCTATGGATTAGCGATGGAACGACTCTCTTCTCCATTGGAGCGGAAGGAGGATATTTTATAAAAGACAACCTCGCCCTGAAAGTGGGGCTGGGCTACACGGAAAACAGGAATAACGTTGAAGTTGAAGTCACTAATTTTTTCACTTACAAAGTAGGGGTCAAGAATTATTTTAAAGGAGTGATCCCTCTCCAGGCAGACTTTACGGGGGCAGTAAATATTGACGGTAGTTTTGGCGAAGTTTCATCCCCGCTATCAACGTCTTCACCGGCTTTATGGCTTGGATTACAGGGAGGTTATGCCTTCTTTTTAAAAGAAAACATCGCTTTTGAACCCGCAATCAGGTATAATATTGATCTTGGAGAAAGTGGTACAGAATTCGAAGATTTCTTTGAAGGAACTATTTTTGAGTTAAAATTTAATTTTTCAATATTTTTTTAATTCGTACCTTAACATTTGAAGGCATTGCTAAAATGTAGTGGATTATCAATAAAAAAGAATAGATACAATAAATTCCCCACTGTGCCAAATGTCATACTAAAGACGATGTTAAAAATGCCTGCGGAACAGACAAAAACAACCCCTAGGCGCTCAACAAGAACCCCGGAACGCACTGCAAGAACCCCCGGAGAATCTGCGCCATCAGCGGGAGAAGAATATAAAGATGAGGTACTGTTCCAAAAAGTATGATTTATAACTTGTTCAAAAAGAACAAGTTAGTGTAAATTTGCGTAAAAATTAATTTCTAAAGCTAATGAAAATACAAATCACACTAACCTGCCCTCAATGTAAGAGTACAAATGTAGTTAAAAACGGGAAGAAAAAAGCTAAAAAGCAAAATTAGTTATGTAATGCCTGCTCTCGCCAGTTTATCGGCGACCATGCTTTGAGCTATAAAGGAGCTCATTCTAACACGATTACCCTGATTATTAGGATGTTGGTGAGAGGTTGCGGTATCAGAGCTATAAGCGTTATTTTGAACATCTCGCTTAGCGAAAGTGTTAAAAACCTTAGAAAAATAGCAGGTAGTTCTCCAACCCAAGCATAGCTTTTACGATAAATTGGAAGTGGATGAATTTTGGACTTATGTAGGCAAGAAGCGTCATAAACTCTGGTTAATTTATGCTTATCATCGGGCGAGTGGAGAGATCGTTGCCTGGGTCTTTGGCAAACGTAATACAAAGACTGTCAGAGATTTATGGTGTAAAATGGAGGCACTAGGCATAAAATGGGGCGGGCTATTGACGGATAATTGGAAGCGTTTTAAGCGGGCATTTAGTGACACCCATCACGTGATAGGCAAAGAGGGCACTAAGGGCATTGAAGGAAACAACTGTCGGATAAGGCACCGGATCAGGAGAGCCTTTAGGCGAACGTGTTGTTTTTCAAAAAAGATGGAAAATCATATCAAAGCCTTTGAATTAGCTTTTTATTACATCAATTACGGGCATATTTAAGATTTCATACTTTGTATAACACCTCCGAATCGTCTTATGGAGAAGGTTTTTTTATGAATACAAAAGGAGATGCTGGTGAAATTTTGGGGGCAGGTGATTTTAAGTTTTATACAAGAGAAAGTGAATTAAATAAAATTATAAACTTGATAAATGATGGAAAAGTAGGAGATCAAAAGTCTGTAGTTTTTTTAAATTTTATAATGAGTATACTAAATCCATAGCCCAACAAATATTTGAAAAGGCGGCTTCATTTGAAATTATTCCTGATTACTCAGATATAATCTATTGTGAACCGGAAGTAACAAAAAGTTCTACAAAAACAAACCCGGAAGTAACAACAAGTTCCAAAACCTATACAAAATCAAAAAGTTCTTCTCAATCTTTGAATGCTAAGAGTGGGAAAGATTGGGACGATTTATTAGACAGCTATGAAAACTTTATTAACCGATATGTTCGGTTAATGAAAAAAGCACAAAACGGAGATTTGTCTGCAATAACTGAGTATACAAAATACATGCAAGATGCAATAAACTTAGCAGAAGAAGTGGAAACAGAAAGAGGTGATCTTACTTCCGCTCAGTTAAAAAGATTTTTGGAATTGCAAACGCAATTTTCACAAGAAACAATGAACATGTATTAAACAATTACATTTAAAATTATGAAAGTTAAAGATTGGTTAATTGTTTTTCTTATTTAAATTATTTCATTAATTAATATTATCATGCTTTTTGTGTGGGCTTTTGGTGATGGAAATAATGAAATAAAAAGAAACTGGGCAAGAGCAGTATTAATTTGGTATCTATTAGTAATAGTATTTCTTATTATTTTTTATGGTGCTATAATTGCATTTATTGCTTCATTAGGACTTTTTTAAAACTATATATATTATTTTACATATAAATAACCCTCTAGTTAATACCTAGAGAGTTTTGTTTTTTAAATAAAGTTAAATTTATGGGTCAAATAGTATATAATTCCCAAAAAAATGCATAATGAGATATAAAATTTAATGACGGTACTTTTAGAATCACTGTAAAAGCAGGCCATAAGAATAAACATCTAACCTCAAAACAAAACCTGACATCTGCCGGGCTTCTAAAATGTAATGTGCTGTTTCTTTTATTCAGAGAGTGTGATGATTCTTTCTACCGTGTTGAAAGGCCCTTTTATCAGGTTTCCTTCAATATCTATCAGTTCTAGTTTAATGACATTTTCACCCATTGGCATACCTTCAATATAGTGAGGTGCCCACTCTTCGATCATGAATTCACTTCCATTGATGGTTGCTTTTACTTTGTTTCCACCCGGTGAAATAGTCTCATTTAACAGGTAAAAGTCAAGCATCACTTTTTCAGTATCTGCCCCACTGTAGGCTCCTTTCGGTCTGCTGTAGAATAGGTGAGGGGCAGTAAGGTCTGCTTCGGATGGTTCCACATCTCCGACTGTGATATTTTCTATGAAATAAGCTCCTTCGCTTTTCACACTTTCGTGATACGATCTTGAAAGGAAAGCCAAAACAACATAGTTGCCTGCTTTAAGTTGATCCGGTACTTCAGCCATATAATGAGCGGCATAAGGTCCGTTATTTACGATGTAATGGATGTGCTGCCCTTTTCCTGAGTTTGCAATGCCCCTGGTTGCTGCATCAGCAGTCTGAGCTCCCAGTTCATAGTTTTGAACATCAAAGCTGTAATTGAGTGCATAAAAAGAATCTATCTGCTCAATAGATAAGTCATTTTTAGTCAAGGTAGCTCTGGGATATTCCGGTGAAGCCGGAGCCTTGGTTAAAGTGATATCTGGTGCCGTTTCTTCAGAGTTCACCGTCTTTTCGGCAGCTCTTCCCTGATTACTTCCTTGTTTAGGAGTACAGGCGAAAATTAATATTCCCGTAATAAGTGATAATGTTAAATTGTTTAGACTCTTCATGTTTGAATTAATAAAGTTTAATTAAAATTAATGAATTAGTTTTTATTAACAAAAAACAGCCCCAATCTGTTAGTTTTTTCCCGATTGTATTATTTTGAGTTACTCTAAATCTCATGCAACAGGTAATACCAAGGTTTACAGTCTGCTCAAATCGCTATGCAGTTTGACAGAAAATTACCATGCAATCTGTCATAACTCATACAATTTATGCTATAAGCAATGTAATAAAAAATTATGCTTAAAGTATAATATTAGGCTTTTACAAAAACTAGGAAAGGAAAGAAATAAAAACAGTAAATCATAATTTCAGGCATTTATGATAATCAACTGTTTGCCTTCTCTTTTTTAGCAAGAAAATCCCATAAGACTACTCCGATACTTACAGAAATATTTAATGAATGCTTAGTTCCATACTGTGGAATTTCTAAAACTGTGTCAGCCTTCTGAACAACGGCATCATTCACCCCAAAGACTTCATTCCCAAATACAAAAGCATACTTTGAATCTTTCTCAATTTTGAAATCTATCAGTGAGGTACTCTCATCTGCCTGCTCTACTGCAACAATTTGAAAGCCCTCTTTTTTTAATTGAGAGATGCAGTCTGAAATTTCTTCCGTATGCGTCCATTCTACCGTATGCTGAGCTCCCAATGCGGTTTTATTGATCTCACGGTGAGGTGGTTGAGCAGTAATCCCACAGAGGTAGATTTTCTCAATTAAGAAGGCATCGGAAGTCCTAAATGCAGAACCTACATTCGTTGCACTCCGGACATCATCAAGGACCAAAACCACAGGTTGTTTACCAACATTTCTAAATTGGTCCGGCAGGAGGCGATCGAGTTCTTCATTTTTTAGTTTCCTCATCGGTAATTCTTAGTATTGTAATTTACATAATTTAATGCATTATGATTCAAAATAAAAAAGTTGTTCATCTTACTGATAATCAGTAAAAAATCATTTTTGGAAAGTTTGAAATTTTCCAAAAGTTAATTTTTGTCGCTTGCTTCCCCTATGGAAGCAGTAACAATGCCTTCACGACTGGGTTTTTAAATTTTCATGTTATCAGAGTTATACCTATTCTAAAAAAGATAGGGTAAACTTCTGTTTGGAGGACTACCTGTTTGAAGCATCAAGAATAGAATTTGCATTTGAAACACAGTCCGGTCAATTTAATTTTGCTTTTTTTGGCTAAGACTATACTGCCAAATTTTAATTAAGAGGCATGAGATTAATAATAATAATTGTATCAATCATCCTTTCGAACTCGTCATTTAGTCAAGTTGATACCGTTGTAATTGCCGATTTGAAAGAAATCATGGTGAGTGTTAATGCAAAAGGTATTGCAAATCCTATTTCAGATGTTAAAACTAAAACCGCAGGTTTTTTTTTGGATAAGTCCGTTGAAGGAATATTAAAAATTTGCAACAAAAGTGAAACCTATATCTGGCTAAATGACAGACTTATAAATACATTTTCTTCCTGTAAATTTTTTGATATTAAAGATTTGATTCAAAATTCAGCTAATAAATCCGTATATATTTCACTTTATTCTGAAAAGGGAATTGAAAATATACGTTGCGAACACGTGATCTTTGATTCATTACCCGTGATAGAAAAATATCATAGAAAACCGCGAGAAAATAGAGAGGCGATCGATGAGTTTTTAATCATAGGTATTATACTCATTTCATTGTGTTTCGGCTGGGTAATAAATGCTAATCCATCTCGGATAAACTATATTTTTAAGAAATCTTTTTCAATTAAACTAAGTTCTTATGAGTTTGTAAATACATCGTTCCTGAATCAATCAAATTTTCAGTTTCTCCTTTTAATCTCTTTAATATCAGGTTTATTATTCCTAAGCGGGACAGCGAATTTGAACACTGAATCAATCGTAGTAATGATCGCAAGATGGCTAAAAATTTCTCTTTTTACTTTCTTATTACTTTGTATAAAGTGGGTGATTGCGAGTTTGATATCCTATCTATTCAGGTTTAAGAATATAAATGCTTTTCAGTTATTTGATTTTCAGAATTTTTTATTGTTGGGTTTTTCTATGGTTATTTTTCTATATTTTATCGGGTTTGCTATTTATCAGCCTCTACAAATATTTATTCAAAATTATATTGAAATAATTATGCTATTAATCCTTACAGCTTATTTAGTATGGTTCGGGGCTAAATTTATTAGTAATTCATTTGGAAACAAACTTCAAATTATTTCCTACCTTTGTGCTACTGAAATGATACCTACAGTATTATTTTGCATAGAACTCTTAAAATAATCATAAAATAACCTTTTGCATGAGTGCGACTGAAAAAATGCTCGTTAGAAATAAAGAGCGAATGAAAGAAGTTAAAAGTATATTGGTATCCCAGCCAGAGCCTTCTAACCCAAATTCGCCTTATCATAAATTAGCAGAAAAATATAATTTAAAGATTGACTTTCGCAAGTTCATTGAAATTGATCCTCTGGATATCAAAGAATTTAGAAAACAGAAAGTCAATATAGCAGATCATACTGCTGTCATCTTTACCAGTCGTAATGCAATTGATCATTTTTTCAGACTTGCCCAGGAAAGTAAGATAGAAATACCGGCTGACATGAAATACTTCTGTATTTCTGAAACTACTGCCAATTATTTACAGAAGTATATCATAATAAGAAAAAGAAGGATATTCACCGGAGAAAGAACAGCAAGCGACTTGCTCAGGATTATCAAGAAGCATAAGGATGAAAAATTTATTTTTCCATGCTCCAATATAAGGACTGATGATATTCCTAATTTTTTAAACCAAAATAACTATGATTGGTCTGAGGCCACCATCTATAGAACGGTAGTTGCAGACTTATCTGATCTGGATAATGTCACTTATGATATAATAGCCTTTTTTAGCCCGTCGGGCATTGAATCTCTGCTTCAAAATTTTCCGGAATTCAAACAAAACAATACAAGAATAGCAGCTTTTGGACCAACGACTTCTAAGGCAGTAAAGGATGCCGGTCTGGTGTTAGATATTCAAGCACCTCTTCCTAATGCTCCGTCCATGACCGGTGCCCTCGAAGTTTACGTCAAAGAAACAAACAATTTATGATCTGTATTGTATTAAAGGAGTTATACTTACAATATGAAAAAGACCGGCATAATCTGTAGTGCTTTACTATCTATGATTGTCAATTTTTGGTGTGTCGGGCAGAATGAGTTCTTTTTCGGACATTACATGCTTAACCAAGCATATTTCAATCCGGGTTGGATTGGGTCTGAGGATGAGGCTTTTATATCATTTAATCATAGGACACAGTGGGCCGGATATGATGCTTCTCTTGATCCGGGAGGATCCCCGACCACCCAAATGGTGTCACTAACAGCTCCTGTTGAAGGTAGAATAAGTGGTTTGGGTTTCTTCTTTATAAATGACCGGTCAGGTCCGCTAACGTCAATTCAGATTAGGACCGGTTTGTCTTTTCGTAAAGAATTCCAATTTGGAAGAATATCAGTCGGATTAATGCCAGCAATGAATATGGCCTCAGTAAATGCCTCCTATTTTCGTTTTAATGATCCGGGAGATGAACGAATACCTGAAAATACAGAAACCCAATACCGTCCTAATCTTCATGCCGGAATTTTATTTGAACCAAGAAGAAATTTTTTTTTAAGTGCATCTGTGGAGAATATTGTTAAACCAACATTTTCATTCGGGACCACCGCAAACAACAGCATCGAAAGAAATTACTATTTCCTTACAGGCACGGAAAGAATTTTAAGTCGGAATATTATGTTGAAGCCATACCTGTTAATAAGGTCGGATTTATCATCTTATTCACTAGAGGTAAGTGCTATAGCTGAGTATCGCAGGAAAATGTGGGGAGGAGCCTCTTACCGGTCATCAGAGTCTGTCACACTTTTACTCGGATATTCTTTTCTTGACCAGAATAAGCTGAGAGTTGGGTACTCATTTGACTTCGTTGTAAGAAACATTGATGCAAAGGAAACAGCATCTCATGAAGTTTATCTTCGATATAATCTTCCGAATCTTGTTTTCGCAGGTAAAAAGGTGGTAAAAACACCTCGCTTTAGTTTTTAACAGACAGTTATTGCATTTTTATCCGATAATTGAAAGTAAAATTTGTAGCTATCAAAAAAATAGTTTATATATTTAAGCCGAATATTGTATAATAATTCTTGTCAAAGTTGGTTTACTTTATATACTTGTATGTTCAATTTAGGTGTTATGAATAAAATGCGTGTTTTTACAATTTTAAATTGTATCATTTTCTTTTGTACTATAATTATTTCAGGCTGTAGGTTATTTGGTGGAGATAAAGGCGATAACGGAGAGCTTATCGGAGCTCCGGATCGTCAGGGATGGGAAATGACAAGACCTTTCGGAATGGTCTCAATTCCTTCCGGTACTTTCCACATGGGGCAGGCTGACGAAGATGTAGCCGCAACTCAGATTAACTTCAATAAGCAGGTTACAATAGGTGCATTCTTCATGGATGATACGGAAATAACCAATAATGAGTATCGGCAGTTTACTCAGAATATCCAGGAAAGCTCTGAGATTGATTTGCCAACCGGTTACTCTATTGCGGATCTTATGCCCGATACTACTGTATGGACTCGTGATTACACTCATCATCTGGGTGATCCGCTAGTTGCATATTACTGGTCTCATCCGGCTTTTGATGACTATCCTGTTGTAGGAATAGACTGGAATGCTGCTAAATATTTTAGTGAATGGAGAACAAGGTATTTGAATGATTATCGTACAAGCGTCGGGCTACCTGTTATGCCAAATTTTAGACTCCCGTCTGAAGCTGAGTGGGAATATGCCTCTCGAGGCGGAAGGGATATGGCAAAATACCCTTGGGGTAATCCTTATATAAGAAATGCGAAAGGATGTCTTCTGGCAAACTTTAAACCCGGAAGAGGTAATTATTTTGACGACGGTTATGCATATACATCTCCAATAGGAACTTACTTTGCAAACGAGTATGGTCTTTTTGATATGTCCGGTAATGTAGCTGAATGGTGTGAAGATGCTTATAATCCATCTGCCATGCCTCTAACATGGGACTTAAACCCAACTTACTTTGATGAGAATGTGCCTCTAAAGGTGATTCGGGGAGGTTCATGGAAAGATATTGCTTATTTCCTTGAGACAGGAACAAGATCATACGAACACCAAGACACAGCTAGATCATCTATTGGTTTTAGATGTGCGATGACTTATCTTGGAGGATACTCCGGGAACAAATTTTAATAATTAAAACGAATAAATTACTAACCTAAATACTATTAAAAATGAGTAAAAAAGGCGGATTTACTGAATTGCTCTACTTTACAATAATGCCGAAGATATATGGAATTGGTGCAGCAGTTGTCATTGTAGGAGCAATGTTTAAAATTCTTCACATGGAGGGTGCTGCATGGATGCTAGGAACAGGCTTGTCTGTTGAAGCGATTATTTTCTTTCTGAGTGCTTTTGAGCCTAAGCAATCAGAACCTGACTGGTCCAAAGTATATCCTGAATTAGCGGATGATTACAACGGCCCCTCAGCTCCACCAAGAGCAGCAGCAGTGTCTGTGACAAATAAAGGAGCCTCGGTACAGATGGATAAAATGTTAGCAGAAGCTAAAGTAGGCCCGGATCTAATTAAAAGTTTAGGAGATGGGATGAGGAATATGGCTGATTCTGCTAAGAAAATGTCAAACTTAGGTGATGCAGCATTAGCTACCAATAACTATGCTTCTAATGTCAAAAAGGCTTCCGGTTCATTGCAGGAGATGAATAGATCCTACGCCTCCGCTATGCAGGCTATGTCGGGAATCGCTGAAGCTACAAAAGATACTAAGGAGTATCATTCTCAGGTTCAGAATGTAACAAAAAGTTTAGGTGCTTTA
This sequence comes from Ekhidna sp., assembly GCA_014323825.1. Lineage (GTDB taxonomy): Bacteria > Bacteroidota > Bacteroidia > Cytophagales > Cyclobacteriaceae > Ekhidna. Next base: position 21,074 of record JACONI010000007.1, read on the forward strand.
AATGCTGTTTATGAAATGGAACTTAAAGATGCCCAAAGCCATACCAAAGCATTGAATAAATTCTATTCTAATATCAGTGGTGCACTTGAAAGTATGGCTGAAGCTGGTAAAGAAACTACAGCTTTCCAGGTTGAGTTAAACAAACTTACAAGTAACATATCTGCCCTTAATAAAGTATATGGTAATATGCTTACTGCCATGAGAGGCAATAATCAATAATAACTAAAACATTATTCCATTATGGCAGGAAGAAAAGAAACACCACGGCAGAAGATGATCGGCATGATGTATTTAGTGTTGACGGCATTGTTAGCATTGAATGTGAGTGTGACCGTGCTAGATAAATTTGCCTTCATAAATGAAAGTTTGGAGAGGGCCAACGATGAGACTTCCGAAAGAAACTCCAGAACAATTGACGGCATGAAGTCAGCAGCTAAAGACAAGGGTAATAGAAAAGATGACCTCGCAGTGGTAGCTGATGCAGAGTTACTTAGAGCTAAAACAACTGAAGTGATTAGTAGACTTGAGGGTTTTAAGAAGGAATTCGTAGAAATAACCGGAGGATACATGGAAGGCCACGAAGGAGATAAAAGATTCATTAACGGCAAGACAGACTACGATAAAGTAGGTAATTACATGATGCCGATAGACGAGGGTGGTGATGGTAAAGGCACTGAAATGAAAGCTCTCCTTAACGGCTATGCTGATGAACTAAAAGAATTGCTAAAGAAAAACGGTGCTTCTGAGGAACAATTAAAATCTTTCCGTAAATTGGCACTAGATGCTGATGAGGATGAATATTATAAGGAGGACCCAAACCAGAGAGGTAAGAAATGGTCACAGCTTTCCTTCGAACAGTCGCCTACTCATGCTGCACTGGCAACGGTAAGTGAATTTCAGGCTAGTGTCCTGTCTTTTGAAACCGCAGGGCTTGACTTCCTGGTCAAAAGAGTGGGATTAAAGGACATCACTTTTGAAACAATCAGGCCTGTCATCATGCCAGAGTCAAAATATGTTGCTGCCGGCACTAATTATAAGGCGGATATGTTTATTGCAGCATCCCCTCCCAAGCAGTTAATGAATCAAACCATAATGAAATATAATGGTGAAGTTGCACCTGTTGTTGATGGCGTTGGTAAAGTAGAGTTCAGAGCAACTGCTGGAAATTATGATGAAAATGGCAATGCAAGAAAGCAGATTTTGGCTGAAATTACTCTGCCTCAAGGAGGAGGAAATGATACAACCTTTACTGATATAATTGAGTATTTTGTGGTAAAGCCTGTTTTGCAGTTTCAGTCAACTTCAGTACAAGCTTTGTATTATAATTGTGGGAATACAATGACTGTAGAGTGCCAGGCTTTAGGCACTCAATACAACCCTTCTTTCTCTGTAACAGGTGGAGATGCAATCAAAGGGTCTCAGCGTGGAGAAGTGACGGTAGTACCGAAACAGAGTAAAGTTATCCTGAACGTTGCTAATGCGGGTACCTCAATAGGAACTAAGGAATTTGGAGTTCGATCCATCCCCGCCCCGGAAATAAAAATTTACACTTCGAATGGCAAAGAAGTGAATCTTAAGAATGGTGTTGATTACAGTACGCCTTCATTAGTTCTTAGAGCTATTCCGGATGAGAGCTTTGCACAATTTTTACCCAATGATGCCAAATTCAGAGTAGCTGACTGTGAGGTTACACTTGTTAGTGGAGGGATTGGAAGAGGCTCCGCTCGATTTGGAGATCAAATCAATTTAAGAAATATGGGTGGAAGAAAAGGAAGTCAGATCGTAATTGAAATAAAGAAGGTTCAGAGACAAAACTTTAGAAAGCAGGTTGAAGATTTTAAAAAACATACTCGCTATATAAATATTTCTTTAAAATAATTGTTATTAAATAAGGTGTTATGAAAAGATCAGGTAATGTAATTATATTTTTGTTAGTTGCTTTCGTTGGGAGTACTCAAACAAAAGAATTGGCACCACTTGTAAAACCTGAAGTAAACGAGAATCAGGTGATGTTCAAAAAAACGATTTGGAGAAGAATGGATATGAATGAGAAGCAAAATCGTCCGTTTTTCTCAAAAAACGGTGAAATCGCAAGGCTTTTAATTGAAGCTGTTGATGAGGGTCTGTTAACCCCTTATAGGTCCGATTCTTGTATCAGTTTTATGCCTGATATTATTTTCTCTTCGAATGTTTCTGTTGAAAGAGAGAATAACCCTTTCGTAGGAGGAGGATTTACCTCGGGAGGTTTTGATGACTCTTTTGATGATGATTCAAGTACTCAGAGTGATGAATCGGACACTCCCGGTAACGGGACAAAACTTGAGTCTATTCCTCCTGAATTGTTTACTTCTCTATGGATTAGAGAGGAACTCATTTTTGATAGAAATCGATCCCGAATGTATTATTACATTCGCTCACTGACTATTTATTTGCCAAAAAATGCTGGAACGTTGTACAATCCCGGAGGGTTTGAGAAAAAAATTGCTTCTTTTAAATACGATGATGTAGTCGAATTATTTCGAGGTCCTTATTCAGATAGAGCTATTTACTACAATCAATATAACTCAGGTCAATATATGAACATGAGTGATGCATTTGAGTTACGTCTGTTTAGAGCACCTATAATTAGAATTTCTAATCCTGATAATCTTGATATTAGAGAGATTTATGCAGAAGAATTAGCAATTAACCCTTTAAAAGCAATTATTATTCAGCAACAATATGAATATGATCTCATGGAATATGAGTCAGAACTTTGGGAATATTAACTTAATCTGCCAAATACTTTAATTGACATGTCATGAATGTTAACTATTTAAGTTTAGTCATTTTACTTCTGGTTTTTTCATCAATTCAAGCCCAAGAAACAGGGGAATTAGTTGATTCCAGAGATGGTAAAACGTACAAAATCCTTACTATAAAACATGAACTTGAAGGTGGAGTCTTTGTGACAAGAACATGGATGACTCAGAATTTGAGTTACCAGGTTGAAGAATCATTTTGTTACAAAAAACAAAGGGCATATTGTGAAGCCTATGGAAGACTTTACACTTTTAGAGGTGCGATTGAGGCTTGTCCCGAAGGATGGCATGTCCCTACTATTGGAGAGTGGAATTTGTTGATCCAAAATTTTGGAGGTAAGAACGAGGCAGGACTCGCTTTGCAAAGAGGAGGACAAAGCGGTATTAACTTGGATTTAGGTGGATTTGGTGATCCCGGAAGCGTATTTAAAAATATTGGGATTAGCGGGAATTATTGGGATTCAGAGAAAAAATCACAAAATACCGCAGGTCTTATTTCTGTGCAAAAAGACTCTAAGGAAGTCCATCATAGTTTAATTGGTAATTGGCACCGAAATAGTTGTAGATGTATACAAGATTATGAATACTAAAAAGGGGATTATAACTCCCCTTTTTTTATGGCCTTGATTAAGTAATTGGTTTTTGATTTTCCAATTAAGTTTATGAGTTCTTTTTCGTTTGAGTTCTTCAACCGTTTTATGCTTCCAAATTCTTTTAAAAGAGTGTTTTTAGTTCTTGGTCCTATTCCTTTGATAGAATCAAGCGATGAGTTAAACGACAATTTACTTCTTTTATTTCTGTGAAACGTGATTGCAAACCGATGGGCCTCATCCCTTATTCTTTGAATTAACTTCAAGGATACTGATCTTTTACCTATCAGCAACGGAAGTTCATCTTCAGGATAGTATATTTCTTCTAGCTTTTTAGCAATTCCTATGATTGGAATTGATCCGTATAGTCCAAGTTCCTTCAAAGCATCAGATGCTGCATTTAACTGTCCTTTGCCACCATCAATAACAATCAGGTCCGGAAAAGGAAGTTGTTCATTTTTTAAACGACCATATCTTCTCGCAACTACTTCATTCATTGATGAAAAATCATCCGGTCCTGTAACTGTTCTAATGTTGAATTTTCTGTAATCAGATTTAGATGGTTTTCCATGTTTGAAACAAACCATAGAAGCAACGGGGTTTGTCCCTTGAATATTTGAATTATCAAAGCATTCAATATGAATTGGTAAGCTTTTAAGTCCCAGATCTTTTTTCAATATTTCCAGGACTGTCTGATTTGGTGTTTTTGCTTCTTCTTCGGATATTTTTTCTTTTTTATAGAAAAAAGAATTTTTTAAGGATAAGTCAATTAGTTTCTTCTTATCACCAATCTTGGGTTGGCTAATAATAACGTTTTCCCACTCCTCTACTTGTTCATTAGTAAGTATTTCAGTATTTGTACTTTGATATTTTCTTCGAAGATCAAAAATAACAAATCGGAAAACATCTTCGTTTGATTCGTTGACTCTTTTAGTTACTTCAACTGTTTCTGAATTGATAATAGCTCCATTTTCAATTTTCATATAGTTGATGAACAGGAAGTTTTTCACTCCTTCTGTTATGGTGAAAACATCCGTATTTGTAATTTTTTGATTGACAATCAGTGACTTTGTCTGAAATTTTTCCAGGAACTCAAGCTTGTCTTTAAATGTCTGTGCAAGTTCAAAGTTTAAGTTAATTGAAGCCTTTTGCATTTTTTCCTGAAATGTACGTTTTACTACAACGATACCTCCTTTTAGAATTTGCTTAGCACTTGCTATATCTTCTAAATAATCAACTTCTTCCTGCAATCCTTCACACGGTCCCAGACAATTTCCAATATGATACTCCAGGCAAATTCGAAATTTTCCATCTTTAATATTTTTTTTTGAGAGGTTAAACTTGCAGGTCCTGATTTTATATAATTCCCGAATCAGGTCAAGTACTCCGTTCATTGCTTTAACACTGGTATAAGGCCCAAAGTATTCACCTTTAGATTTATCAATTCTTCGGGTCGAGTAGATTCTGGGAAACCTTTCGTTGGTTACGCATATACTTGGAAAACTCTTATCATCTTTTAAAAGAATGTTGTACTTGGGCTGGAACTCTTTGATTAGATTGTTTTCTAAGAGAAGTGCATCAAATTCAGAGAAAACGATCACAAATTCTATTTTACTTATTTCAGATACTAAGCGATACGTTTTTCTGTTTTCTAATTGTGTCTTTGTAAAATAACTGGAAACACGTTTCCTGAGGTCTTTGGCCTTCCCTATATAGATAATTTCGTTATTGGTGTTAAGAAATTTATAAATTCCGGGCTTATCAGGAAGGTTTAAATATTCCTCTTTTTTGTATTGTTGAAATTTCATTACATGAAATCGTCTTCTTCTACGATATCATATTGAATTGAGTCACCGGAATTTGAAGCCTTAGAATAAAGATCACAATCGATCACTGTTTTCAATGGCTTTGCAGGTTTCTCAAAATAACCTTTTTTATAACCTAATGTGGGGTCTTGATACACTTTAAGCATGAATTTCTCATAGATTGGAAGAGCTGTTCTGCCTCCCTGACCTAAATACCAATTCCTAAACCTAATACTTCTATCATCACCGCCTACCCAAGAACCCGCTACCAAATCTTTGGTTACTCCGATAAACCACCCGTCTGACGCATTCTGGGTAGTTCCCGTTTTTGCCCCAATATCATTATTTAACTTAAGCTTTTCAGATAATCTTCTTCCGCTTCCTATTTCAACTGTTCCTTTTAACATATGCAGCATTAAGTAGGCGGTCTCCTCATTGATGGCTTCTTTCTCATCCGGAACAAATTGTTGGATGATATTTCCATTTTTATCCTCAATTCTGGAGATGAAGAATGGACGTACATGAGTCCCTTTATTGGCAAAAGTAGAGTAAGCACCAATTATCTCAAACAACGAAACATCACCTCCTGCACCAAGACAAAGCGACGGTACGGCTTCAAGTGTACTTTCTATTCCTAATTTATTCGCATACTTTATAATTGTATTCGGGTCAATTTTGTTCATTACCCAAGCAGTAATACTATTGACAGATTTGGCCATAGCTTCTCTAAAAGTAAGTACCTTACCGGTGAACCTTCCATTTGAATTTTGTGGAACCCAAGTAGGAGGGTCTTGCCCCGGTAAAGGAAATGAAACAGGTGCATCAACAGCTGTTTGACAAGGCGACCAACCAATATCCAATGCAGCAGTATAAACGAATGGCTTGAAAGTAGAGCCCGGTTGTCTTTTCCCTTGCTTTACATGGTCATATTTGAAGTATTTATGATTAATCCCACCTACCCACGCTTTGATATTTCCTGTTTGAGGGTTCATAGCCATAAAACCGGTTTGCAGGAATCTCTTATAATAATTTAGAGAGTCATAAGTACTAAAAACAGTATCAATTTCTCCATTCCAAGAGAAAACCTTCATCGGTTTTTTTACATGGAGATAATATTCTAATGAGTCGCTTTCCTCTCCGTATGTTCTAATCAGAGATTTATAAGTATCGGTTCTCTTGATAACATTATTGAGAAATTCAGGTATTTCTTCATTTTTATCATCAATCCATGGATTTCTCCCCTTCCAGTGTTTATCAAATTTAGATTGTAATGAGTCCATATGTTCAGCAACTGCATCTTCTGCATATTGCTGTATTCTGCTATCTATGGTTGCATAAATTTTTAAGCCATCTTCAAATAAATCGTAGCCATTTTGATTTGCCCAATTAACAAGATAGGCTTTAGCAACAGTTCTAAAATAGGTTGCAAGCCCTTCATTTTGGCTTTCCACCAAATAATTCAACGTTAGCTCTTTCTCATTTAAAGAATCATAGGCTGGTTTGTTTATCAATCCGTATTTATATACGTTCCATAAGACCTCAGTCCTTTTGCTTTTCGCTCTTTCAGGATTATAGACCGGATTAAATGCGGTGGGTTTGTTGATAGAGCCTACCAAGCTAGCTGCTTCTTGATAATTCAATTGAGACGGGAGCTTGTTAAAGAATGTTTTTGCGGCTACTTTAATTCCGTATGAATTGCTTCCATATTCTATTGTGTTAAGATACATTGCAAGAATTTCTTCTTTTGTATAAGACTTTTCAAGCCGAACTGCAATTATCCACTCCTTGATTTTTGTAATTAACTGTCCAATTGAAGAATATTTGTAGAGGGAACCTTTCCGATCACTATCAGTCTTGTATAAGTTTTCGGCGAGTTGCATGGTAATTGTACTACCACCACCTTGAAAACTAAAGGTAATTTTTCCAATGAACGCCCTGATCAGGCCTCTTAAATCTACTCCGGAGTGCTCCTTAAATCTCACATCTTCCGTTACCAGTAACGTATTGATAAGCTCCGGAGAGAGCTCATCGTAACTAACCGGAGTTCTATTTTTCCTGAAGTATTTTCCAAGTGAAACTCCGTCAGAACTTATTAATTCTGAAGAAAGATCCGATTCAGGTCGCTCAAGAGCCTGCAAACCCGGGAGGCTTCCAAACCACCCAAAAGCATCCCATTTCACCATTTGAAGTAATGTGAAAGTACCTAATAAGACCGCTAATAGTCCTATCCAGATTATTTTAATGGTTATTCTTATGAATTTCTGCTTCATTGATAATTTTTTACAAAGAAATTAAGATATGAATCAATGTCTTTTGTTTTATAAAAGATATCAAAGTTGCCTTCGGTAATTACAAAAATGTCAAATTTCTGCTCTTTGAATTTATCTTTAAGCATAACTTCTTCTTGAAAACTTTTAAAAAAATTGTAAGCAGTTACTTTCCCGGGATACGAATCAATAAATACCATTGATTTTGTATTGCTTAGTATTAAATTTCCTGTTTTGAGGTTTTTGAAATTTTTGCTTTGTAGGTATTTGGTCACCTCCTCCGGAACGTCTTCTGAAAGTTCCTCGGAGTTTTCATAAACGATAACAAAAAAGTGTTTTTGATTGAAGTCTTTGATATATTTCGCCTTACCACTATTATATCTTTTTTGTTGAAAATCCTCGGACGCTTTTGCAAGAGATTCAGCATATTCAAAAACATCGCTTTTTGGGTAGGTCTTAATAAATTCACCGAGTTCGTATTGGTATCTGCTTTCATTTTTGAGATGTCCTGTAGCCAGAATACCCAGTAATGCAAGGTTATCACTAAATTCATTTTCCGAATGAACTAATAACGCACTATCAATAGCATTTTTAACCGGGATGTAATCCCCATTTTCATATTTGGTGTATAATTTTTTATAAAGTTTTTTGAGTTGTTCGCTAGTTTCAAAGCTTTCTTCTCTGTAATTTGAGTTCTCTACGAGTTTGGCATAAACCGTATTGGGAAATTCTTTTTTTAGTATCTGACCATATCTTAAAGACTCTTCCGGGTTCTCCTCTTTAAATAAAAGGAAAAGCTGGTATAATACTTCAGGTCGATATTCAGTTTTAGGGAATCTGGTGAGTAACTTCTCAAATGAAATTATGGCATTATCATCCTCTTCCAACCTCAGGTTGTAAATATTTCCGAGATTATAAAGTGCTTCCTCAATCTCTTTCAAGAGTAAAGCCTTTTCCTCATCTGTTTTAGGTATATTAGCCATCATCTTCTCAGCCTCAGCTTCAACAGAGATTTCTTCAGCTTCACCGGTTGATTCCGAAACTTCATCTGTTGCAATGACCTGATTTGTAGTCGTTGTGAATTTTGATTGATTCCTTCTTCTCCAGTCATCCTCGAGAGGTCTGTCGCCCCATCTTTTCAGAAACTCATTTGTTCCTTTCGAGATTTGGTTGGGGTTGTTAAAATACCATACGGATCCTGACAATGCAGTTGTTATCAAGTTATCACCTTGCTGTTTAGCTATTGACTTGGATCGAGCGATTGCAGCCCGTTTTTCTTTTTTCGCCTTTTCTTCTTTAGCTCTTTTTTCTTTTTCTATAATAGACACGGCTAATCTCAACACGGAGTCTTCCGGTATCTTGGACAAAGCCAACAGGCTGTCATTTTTATGAATCGTAAGGATTTGCTTTACGAAATCAGCTAAAACTTCTTGTCTCTTTTTTATGGTTTCATAAACTTCTTCATCTTGGGGCATCGTACTAACAGCACTGTCATAGTAACTTTTAGCCATCGCATAGTTCTTCAGAGAGTCATAATAAATCTCACCTAAGCCGAGATAAGAGTAAGCCTTTTGTCGTGTATTACCAGAACTATTTTTGACGGAAAGTTTATAATTAGTAATAGCCTCTCCGGTATTTCCATTTTTCAATTCAAAACCTGCAAGTTCAAAATAAATCTTATCCTGATATTCCTTGTTTTTACTATCCGAAAGTAGACCTTTGAAATACCTTCTTATTTTTTTTAAGTCGTTAGCTTTGGCAAGTTCCGTTACTCGTGCCATGTATAACTTAGCGTAAAATTCCAGTTCATAATCCGGATGATTTTTAAGCACATTTCTATAATATCTATAGGCTTCACTTTCGAAGTTTAATTCATTGTATAATTGACCTATTATGAAATTGATGCGTGCTCTATCGGATGCATGATAGAGTTCTTCTGCACTTACCAAATTTTTTACCATTTTATCCTGATCCCCTTTTTTTTGGTATAAATAAGCAGTGTGCAGATAGAGCCTCCTTTGATTCTCCTTATTAAGCTGCTCTTTTTGTAAATAGTCCGTAACAGCAATCGCATTATTGTATTCTTCAAATTCAGTGAATGTCCTTATAAGTTCTGTCAATGCATAGTGCCTTGCATTATCATTTTCACTATGTGTATTTACGTATTTGAACGTTTCAATCGCATCGGGAAATTCGGAACCATAGTGCCTTGCTTTCCCTACTAAAATGTAACTATCGTCTTCCCATTTTGAACCCGGGTGTCTTTGTATGGCGACAGAAGCCTTCTGGATACAGTCTTCTATTTCTATTTTAAGTGAGGTAGAAGTTGCCGTATCAAATTGTGGGAAAATAGGTAAAACTTTATCATAATTCCACTCTTGTTTATCATATATGGAGTTTTCAATTTCTTTTATCTTTTCTTTAGCGATGAAGTATGCGTTGTAATGAGAGGTAAGGTTATGATAGGAGTCGCTCAGTGGATTGTGTCGGTATGGAGAACAACTCCATGCCAATAATACAAGGAAGAAAAAAAACTTATATGAACTTTTTGCTTGCAACGATTGCCTTTTTTGGAGTTATTATTATGGTAAAGATAAAAGGCATTGTTACTTAACCATGCTTACTTAGTAACATAATTCAATGCGTAATAATAGTTATTTTTATTCAAACGTAAAGTGGTGAAAAAAAGCAAGACCCTGCGAAGAAACTTTTGGAAAGTTTGAAACTTTCCAAAAGTGAATGATTCGCCAAAGCGAAGAGGGCTTCTACGCTTTGTTATTGTTGTCATTTAAACCTCCAAGGTTTTCAAAACCTTGGAGGTTTTTGTGGTGCTGTCGTTTCATTGGTTAAACCTTGGAGGTTTCTATGCTTATACTATTCCACAAAAAAAAGCCCTCACATTCCTGCAAGGGCTTTTATGATGTATGCTCCCGCTATTTGAGCCGGTAGGCGTAGAGTTTTGCATTATCATCAAAATCATCACCTGTTACCCATATTGCGGTACCGTCCGACCAGAGGCCATAAGGGAATTTACTTTCCTCCACGAGGTCAAACTCCTTGGCGGCATCCCGTGTCCCTGTGGTCAGCGTGTAGGCATGGAGTTTGCGAATAGACAACTCTAATACCCATATTGTGGTACCGTCCGACCAGAGGCCTCTAGGTGACATATTGTCCTCCGCGAGGTTAAACTCCTTAGCGGCATCCCGTGCCCCGGTGGCCAAGGTGTAGGCGTAGAGTTTGAAATCATTCTCGTCTGCTACCCATATGGTGGTTTTGTCCGACCAGATTCCGCTAGGACTTGTATTGCC
>JACONI010000007.1:31899-44568 GCA_014323825.1 Ekhidna sp.
TGTAGGCGTAGAGTTTGGGATTACCCGAACCAAAATTATCATCTGCTACCCATATTGTAGTTTCGTCCGACCAGAGGCCCTCAGGGGAACTGTTGCTTGCAACAAGGTCAAACTCCTTGGCGGCATCTCGTGCCCCGGTGGTCAGCGTGTAGGCGTAGAGTTTGTCATTATCATCATCCGCTACCCATATTGTGGTACCGTCCGACCAGAGGCCTTGAGGTTCTATATTGCCCGCAGCTACAAGGGCATTGATATCCTTCGCAGGCAGGCGAGTACCCGGGTCGTCCACATCAGTAACATTTATCGTAACGACCGCCGTAGTTTCGAGCTTTGAGTCAGACACTTCTACGTTAAGAGTATAAGTCTGTGTAGTCTCAAAGTCGAGGGTTCCTGCCACCGTAATCGCCCCCGTGCTTCCGGCAATGGCAAAAACGTCACCGGTATTGCCCGAAGCAATAGCAAACGTCAAAGCATCCATCTCCGGATCAGCAGCTTCCAAATTCCCCACAACCGTACCGATTGCAATATCTTCCGCTACGGTAAAGGGACCGGTAGCAGAAAAGACAGGTGGTTCATTCACGTCCGTAACCTCAATCGTTATGTCCGCTCTGCTCGGTGGCCCCCCGGCATACACTCCTAATGTAAGAGTATAACTTGCCACCGCTTCATAGTCCAAAACCGCTGCCGTAGTAAGCCTCCCCGTCCTTTTATTTATCTTAAAAGCATTCCCCGTATTCCCTGAAGCAATGCGAAAGTACAGATCATCACCATCGGCATCCATAGCCGCCACAGTCCCCACGACCGTCTCATCTTCGGCAATCGTAAAAGTTTGATCTGTTACCTCAGGAGCAGTATAATCAGTCCCGTCATCATCACCACAAGCGATAAGAGCTAAGCCGAAAACACCGAATAAGACAATTTTTGGTAAAAATTTAATAAATATAAGGGGGGGGGATAAGCCTGTACAATTTGTTAATAAATAAATTTAATTTATACATGTCAAATTAAAAGTTTAATGTTAAAAAAATAATTCTAGTTACAGAGGTTAAATACCTTTTTATTAAAAACACAAATCTAAATACAAAGATAGTTAAGTGCAAGGTTAAACATCTTTTTATTAAAATGTAAAGTAAGTGTAAAAATATTTAATTGTCAAGAGTGTGTATATTTTTTTATTAAAAATGTAAACAGCTTGAAAATAAAGAACGGTTGATTGTATAAATTTGCCTGTCAGATGATAATAAATGGCTGCCAGAAGAACCTTCAGTAATTGGCTGACTAACAAGTATCTTCTCATCATCCGCAATGAGGAGAACTTTGCTGAAAAGACTACCCTAAGTTTTAACTACGCAAGATTGCTTTTATTGCTTTCTATCGCATTTCTCATCATCTTGGGAATAGCCGTTTATTTGGTAACGCTTGCCCTGGATCAATGGCTTGATCCACGTCATACACAAATGGTAGTCAATCGACAGGTAGTAGAACTCACGATGAAGATTGACTCATTGGAACAAGAAGTTAAAAACAAGAACATTTATTTCGAAAATGTGAGGAAAATAATTGCGGGAGAAGAAATAGGACAGCCCCAAGAGGACTACCCGGAGGCCGAAATAAAAACATCAGAACTTTCGGAGACACTTCAACCCATTGACTCTCAGTTCAGAGCTTCATTTGAGGAGTCCGAACTATCAGATGTTACTGCTTTACCCATCACAGTTTCCTCCTCAACTTATGAGTTTAGAGATTTATACTTATTTAGTCCTATAGACGGATATGATGTTACTGCAGGTTTTGACCCCAAGACCAATCATTTTGGTATTGATATAGTAGCCAAGGAAGATGAACCTATCAGGTCGGTAGCCGACGGGGTTGTGATTATGTCTTCATGGACATTAGATGGTGGATATATCATTGCAATACAGCACTCAGGGAATTTAATTTCAGTGTATAAACACAATTCGGAATTATTTAAAAACGTTGGTAATTTTGTGGTTGCGGGAGAAGTCATCGCTACAATTGGAAATACAGGGGAGCTTACATCAGGACCACACTTACATCTTGAATTGTGGCACGAAGGGAATCCGGTGAATCCGCACGAATATATAGCTTTATGAACCTACTTATATGTTGAATAAAAATCAAAAAGAGGTAGAAGAGTTAAGTAACTCAAGTAATATTATTGGAAAAGGCACTATTGTTAACGGCAGCATAGAAACTTTTGGTAACATTCGTGTTGAAGGAAAAGTGATTGGAGATATAAAAACCAAGTCGAAAGCTGCTTGTGGCAGTTCATCTCTAGTAGAGGGAAGTATGCTTGCCCAAAATGCCGAAGTTGCAGGCCACATTAAAGGCACCATTGAAGTTACTGAGTTACTCATCTTAAAATCTACCGCCTCAATAGATGGAGATATTATCACTAATAAACTATCGGTAGAATCAGGTGCTTCTTTTAACGGCAAATGCAAAATGGGCGTAAAAAGTAAGGAGATAAAAATTGGAAAGCCCGAAGGAGAGGAAAAACAAGTTCTCAACGCATAACCCCGGTAAGAATTCTTTCACGAGGGTTTATGCACTTGCTTTTGAACTTGTCGTCATGAATCTTATATTAATTGGCGGAGGGTATTTTTTAGATAGCTACATACGTACCTCTCCGATTTTCGTTCTTCTTGGCACTTTTCTTGGCATGTTTGGAACGATTGTGTTGCTATTAAAATTTTCAAAATGAAGAAGTGGATGCAGTTAGGATTGATAACCACGCTCTTACTCTTGATTAATTATTTTTTCGGAAACCAGTTAAATCTCCACACTGCATACAATTTGATAGTTGTTTTTTTTACCGCTCAAACATTTGTGCTATTCAGAATAGATGATTGGATTCCTAAAGAATGGTCCGTCCAAGCTTCGTTGGTAAAAACTATCGTCAGGTTATTAGCTTCTTTGACGCTTGCTCTTGTCTTATTAATCACCCAAGAAAATAAATTTAGTCTTGTCATTCAATTCTTCAGTATTTATTTGATATTTATGATCTTTGAAATAGGATCGGCTTTGATTAACTTGCGGCGAAATTAAGCATTGAACAAAGACCCGATATAAAAGGCTTTATGACGCAGAGAGCTGACATCCTGAAAATCAATAAGTTTTTATTAATCATAGCTTTAATTATGCCGGTAATAACATTTGCCGGGGGAGACGGTGAAAAAAGAAGTGAAGAAGCATTCGACCCTAGTGAATTAATCAATCACCACATCTCCGATGCACACTCATGGGAGATTTTTCATGGATTTACGGTTCATCTGCCGGTAATTCTATATTCTGAAGAGAAGGGTTTAGATATTTTCTTATCATCCGGGTTTTATGATGAACAACACAACATCATTCCTTACAATGGATATGAAATGCATCACGAACACATTTCGTTTGAAAATGGAGATCATGTATTAGATTTATCCATCACAAAGAATGTGTTATTCTTATTTTTTGACGCTGCGTTATTGGTCTTAATTTTCGGATCGGTAGCAAGAGGATATAAAAAGAATACGGGTAAAGCTCCAAAAGGCATTCAGTCTTTCTTCGAGCCCCTGATAGTTTTCATCAGAGATGACATCGCAAGAGCCAATATTGGAGAAAAAAGATATGAGAGATTCCTGCCTTTCTTATTGACGGTGTTCTTTTTTATATGGTTTGGAAATCTGCTGGGACTGTTGCCCGGTGCGGCAAACCTTACCGGAAACATTTCAGTAACCCTTGTTCTGGCATGTATAACACTTATCATTACTTTGTTGTCAGGTCGGAAAACATACTGGTTGCATATTGTTGACCCTTTGGGTAAATCAATGCCGTGGGCAGGAAAAATATTATTATACTTTATTCTATGGCCGGTGGAGATCATTGGTATTTTCACAAAACCATTCTCATTAATGGTTCGACTGTTTGCAAATATTACCGCAGGTCATATTTTGATTTTAAGTATTTTGAGTTTAGCGTTTATCTTTAAAAGTTTGGTGATCGGTGTTGTTGGAGCAACTTTTGCCATGGCGATGAACTTATTAGAATTATTTGTAGCAGTCCTTCAAGCCTATGTCTTTACAATGCTATCTGCATTATACTTTGGACAGGCAGTAGAAGAGGCACATTATTAAGCATTTTTTAACCGTTAATATAATAAATGTTATGGGAGCAATTGGAGCAGGTTTAGCAGTACTGGGAGCAGGTCTTGGTATCGGATTGATCGGTAAAGGAGCTACTGAAAGTATTGCAAGACAACCGGAAGCAGCCGGTAAAGTACAAACTGCAATGATTATTGCTGCAGCCCTTATTGAGGGTGCTGCACTATTCGGCGTTGTAGTTGGCTTACTGGCTTCTACCGGATCTTAATTTGAAGCAAACCCGACGGTGTTCATATTAGGTGTCATCGTTGGGTTTTACTGAATATTTTAAAAATTAAAAAAAAATTAAAAATTGTGTCATCATTAGTTACACCTGACATTGGTTTAATTATCTGGCAGCTAATTGTCTTTGTTGCTATCCTGATTATCCTCAGAGCATTTGTCTGGATTCCTATTCTAAGCGCACTGAAGACTCGGGAATTTCAGATTGAGGATTCACTTCGGGCGGCTGAAAATGCGAAATCTGAGATGGAACAAATCAAGGCTGACAATGAGTACTTACTGCAAGAAGCAAGAATTGAAAGAGATACAATATTAAAAGAAGCAAGAACCGAAGCCGAACATATTGTAGCATACGCAAAGGCCGAGACCTCAGATATCACATCAAAAATGCTTCAGGATGCACGAGATGCAATTGAGTTAGAAAAAAAATCTGCGGTAAGCGACATTAAAAATCTTGTTTCTTCTCTGTCACTGGAAATCGCAGAAAAAGTATTGAGAGAAAAGCTTGCTGATGAGAAGGTTCAAAAAGATTTGGTTGACAAATTCATTAAAGAAGCAAAGATTAACTAAGCATGTCTGATGAAAGAGTAGCAGCCAGATACGCTAAGCCATTTTTAGCATTGGCCGAAGAGAAAAAAGTCCTTGAAAATGTGAAAAAAGACATGGACTCTTTCTTGTCAATATGTAAAGAGAACCGTGAATTCTCATTGATGCTAAAAAGTCCGATAATTCCTTATTTCAAAAAGGCTAACATTCTTAAAAAAGTATTTGAAGGGAAATACAATGACCTCACTATTCAGGCATTTGATCTGATAACACGTAAAAACAGAGAGAATGTACTGCAATCAATTGCTGATGAGTTCGTCCATCTATATAACATTAAGAAGGGGATAACGGAAGTTTCGGTGACCACCACTTTCAGGCTGGATGCCGAAACAAAGAGGTCATTCGAGAAGCTAGCAAAGGACATAACCGGTAAGGAACCTGCAATTTCTGAAGTTGTAGATCCGGAAATATTAGGAGGGTACATTCTGAAGCTTGGTGACAAGCAGATAGATGATAGTGTGAAAGGACAATTAAACAATTTAAAACTCAAGTTTTCTAATTAATTAACATTGAGCCGTTTGGCTAAAAAATTACAACTATGGCGCAAATAAGACCTGATGAGGTTTCTGCAATTTTAAGAGAGCAACTTTCAAACTTCAAGACAGAAAGCGAACTGGAGGAAGTTGGTACCACCCTTCAGGTTGGTGATGGTGTTGCCCGGATATATGGTCTGTCAAATGCACAGGCCGGTGAACTCCTTGAATTTGAAAATGGGTTGAACGCTTTGGTTCTTAACCTGGAAGAGGATAATGTGGGTGCGGTCCTACTGGGTGATTCCAGTGATGTGAAAGAGGGAGATACTGTAAAAAGAACCGGAAAAATCGGTTCAATAATGGTTGGTGACGGCATGTGCGGCAGAGTTGTTAATACACTGGGTAATCCAATTGACGGTAAGGGGGCTATTGAAGGAGAAACCTTCGAAATGCCTTTGGAGAGAAAAGCACCTGGCGTTATCTACAGACAGCCGGTAAGTGAGCCTCTTCAAACAGGAATCATTTCAATTGATTCTATGATTCCAATCGGAAGAGGTCAAAGGGAGCTTATCATTGGTGACCGGCAAACAGGGAAAACCGCAGTTGCTATTGATACAATCATTAATCAAAAAGAATTCTATGATAAAGATGAGCCGGTTTTCTGTATTTATGTTGCTATTGGACAGAAAGCTTCTACAGTTGCCGGTATCGTAGCTCAGTTAGAAAAGGCCGATGCAATGGATTACACTATAGTGGTAAGTGCTTCTGCCTCCGACCCGGCTCCTATGCAGTTTTTTGCCCCATTTACCGGTGCTGCAATCGGAGAGTATTTTAGGGACACAGGAAGACCCGCTCTGGTAGTTTATGATGATTTATCAAAGCAAGCAGTTTCTTACAGAGAAGTTTCTTTGCTTCTTAGAAGACCTCCCGGACGTGAGGCATACCCCGGTGACGTATTTTATCTACACTCAAGACTTTTAGAAAGAGCAGCTAAAATCATCGGGGATGATTCCGTTGCAACGCAAATGAACGACCTCCCTCCTTCTCTCAAAAAGAAAGTGAAAGGTGGTGGTTCTTTGACTGCACTTCCGATCATCGAAACACAAGCCGGCGACGTTTCGGCTTATATCCCAACAAATGTGATTTCGATTACTGATGGTCAGATATTCTTAGAGACTAACCTTTTTAACTCAGGTATCAGACCGGCGATCAACGTTGGTATTTCTGTATCAAGGGTTGGAGGATCCGCTCAGATCAAGTCAATGAAGAAAGTTGCCGGTACTTTAAAGCTGGATCAGGCACAGTTCCGCGAACTGGAAGCATTTGCAAAATTCGGATCTGACCTGGATGCTGCAACGCAAAGAACGATCAACAGAGGTAGAAAAAATCAGGAAATCCTGAAGCAGCCACAGTTTTCTCCTATTTCGGTGGAAGAACAAGTAGCGATTATTTATGCCTCAACGAAGGGTTTTTTAGATACGGTGCCCGTAAATAAGGCGAAAGACTTCCGGAGAGAATTCATTGATTCAATGAAGAATGCCGGAAAGGAGGCATTAGCTGATTTCAAAGCCGGAAAGCTTACGGAAGAAGCAATTGCAAAAACAGAGGAAATCGCCAAAGACGTTGCGGCAAGATTCAAATAAATAAAAACTTCAGTAAAAGATGGCCAATTTAAAGGAAGTAAAAAGCAGGATTCAGTCAGTTAACTCAACGAAACAGATTACCAAAGCCATGAAAATGGTTGCGGCCGCTAAATTGAGAAGAGCACAGGATCGTATCATCCGGATGAGGCCTTATGCTCAAAAGCTTTCAAAGATTATACTGAATGTTTCTTCCGGACAAACGAAAGATGTTGAGAATCCATATTTTGAGGTTAGAAAGGTAGAGCGGGTGCTTCTTGTAGTCGTTTCTTCGGATAGAGGACTCTGTGGTGCTTTCAACAGTAGTATTTTTAAGTACACAAGAAACCTGATCTTTGAAAAGTATGCTGAAATCGAGTCTCCGGGAGACCTTGATATTCTTCCAATCGGCAAGAAATCTTATGAATTTTTCAAGAAGCGGAATTATAATGTAATTGAGGGATATGCTCACCTGCTTGAGAAGCTCAATTTTGATGACTCAAGAAGGACGGCTGAGATGATTATAGAGAAGTTTGAAAAGAGCACTTACGATAAGGTTGAAATTATCTTTAACGAGTTTAAAAATGTAGCTACTCAGATCATTAAAAATGAACAATTTCTGCCGGTCAGTGATATAAATCAGAATGAAAGAGGTGCAGAATCAGATTATATCTTTGAGCCTTCTAAGGATGTCATATTCAACGACCTTCTGCCAAGGTTTTTAAAAATCCGGTTCTACAAGACGCTGTTAGAGTCTAATGCCTCTGAGCATGGAGCCAGGATGACGGCAATGGACAAAGCAACCGAAAACGCCGATGAATTATTGAAAGACCTTCGACTGACCTACAACAGAACACGCCAGGCAGCAATTACAAAAGAGATTTTAGAAATTGTAGGAGGTGCAGAAGCATTGGCTCAGGGCTAATGTTAAGCCGGGCATTTCAGTTTCTTCAAATTTTATCAATAGACATCGTACTTGGAGCAGTTGTTCTGCTTCATTTTTTTTCTACATACTTTAGAGTAGCACCATCAATTGATATCTATTTTGTTCTGGGAGCTTCAGTTTGGCTGATCTACACGATCGACCATTTACGAGATGCCGTAAAAGCACCAAATTCAACGAGGATTCGTTATCGCTTTCACCATAAATATCAGCGAATGCTTCAAGGATCAGTCTTGATAGTCTTAATTGCAATAGTCTGCCGATTATACTTCATTGATTACAGGATTTTAATGGGTGGAAGTGTACTTGCTTTTTTATCGGGTATTTATCTTTTACTGCAAAAACGTCTTGCCGGCTTAGCTCTAAAAGAGTTATATATTTCTTTGATTTATACTGCCGGGATTCTGCTGGCACCATTTGTTCTGGGTCAAATATTCTCATTTTCTGTTTTCTTACTGCTTTTCTTGCTTAGTTTTTCAAACCTGATGCTTTTTAGCCGGTTTGAAAAAGAGGAAGATATCAGAGATGGATTCCTATCAATTGCATCAGTATCGGAAAGTAAAAGACTTGAGTCAGTTATCTTAATTTGTATAGCATTAGGTTTATCCATTGCACTCCTCTCAAACCAGGACTTAATGACACGTTATTTCGTGTTTGCTTTTGTGATATATGCTATCCTTTTATTTAGAGCAAACTTTTTGAAAAAGAGAAATTTGTATCGGCTGATTGGTGACGGGGTATTTTTGTTTCCTGTTTTTTTTCAATGAAGAATGATTTTGACTTCATTGCCCCGTTTTATGACCACATCACTCAAATCATTTTTGGTGATACCCTCTCCGAAAGTCAGAAATGGCTCATTAACCAACTAAAAAAAGATACGGAAGTACTAATAATCGGAGGCGGAACCGGAAAATCATTTGAGGGAGTGAAAAAAGACTTTTCTATCACCTACCTTGAGAAATCTAACAAGATGATCAATCTTGCAAAACGGAGATTGAGTAATGCAAAAGTTCAGTTTCTCTGCAAAGATTTTTTTCAGTGGGAAACCGGTTTAAAATATGACGCTGTTGTACTTCCTTTTTTCCTTGATTGCTTTGATGATCGTCATCTCAATGTGGCAATTGAGAAATGTAAGACCTTATTAAAAAAAGAGGGTAGATTGCTGGTTGCCGATTTTGAC
Organism: Ekhidna sp.; assembly: GCA_014323825.1. Classification (GTDB taxonomy): domain Bacteria; phylum Bacteroidota; class Bacteroidia; order Cytophagales; family Cyclobacteriaceae; genus Ekhidna. The sequence goes on from JACONI010000007.1 coordinate 41,109, forward strand.
AGAAAGAAAACCAACCCGATACTGAATCTTTCAATGCACCTTTTTTTCAGCGTTTTTTCAAATTTGGAATCAAAACGTTTAAAGGATATCCATGAAAACATTCTAAAAAATGGATTCTTATCCGAAGATGAAGAATTTTCTCATCGGGGAATGATCTTTTCCCGTGTTTACGGAAATCCCTGAAATCGGAATTGTTATTAACATCGGGAGTTAGAGGTTTGAACCTGAAAAAGTATTTATAGTTAATTTCTGAGTTTGGAATCAACTACTCATTTGCTTTGATTACTAATCACTTTAAATCGGAAATTTAATTTTTATCCCCCCAGAAACCAAATAACCAATTACCGGGAGAACACTCATCCTTTGATTTAAAAAACTCATTTATTGCATGCAAGAGTTCTTTTTTAGTGATGTAATTATCCCCGTCTCGATCTAATTTTACGAATGCCTTTGCTGAATATTTAATTGGTATATGATAACACATAAACATGTCCGAATATTCATCTACTGAAATGACACTGTCTTTATTAAGATCAAAGGCATCGAACAAACTACGCACCATTCTTAAAACGAACTTCTTGTAAAGTTTCTCTCCTCCCGGAGCTAATATTTTTTCGTAGAAACGGATAAACTGCTCCTCATTAGCAACGGCATCCATGCCCTCAAAATAAGATTTGAATGTCTTCCAGCTTGTCAGGCTATTATCAATTATTCTGTCGTAATTCGGGGTGCCCGGCTTATATCCCCACATTGTACACAAAGATTCTCCGATCTCCTTAAAATCTTCTTCTTCCAATACCCCGTTTCTATCCTGATCTAAAACAACCCTGAAATAGTGAGATATCTTTTCTTTTTGGAAATTCGTTAACATAACGATGATTTAGTGCTCTAATTTACACAGATTAATCCGGGCTCAATATCATTGATGAGGGATTTTCTGCTTTATTGACCGTCTCGGGTTCATTTTTTTCATTCCGGAGTCATTTTTATCCGTTTTGCGGTCATTTTCATGCACTCCGGAGTCATTTTTAAAATAACCCCGAAAAGTCTTTGAGACTTTTCGGGGTTCCAAAACGCTCTACTTCTTCACAAACTTCAGCAAACGCCCGTCCGGCAGTTGGACGAGGTACAACCCGCTCCGCAGGGAGGCGGCATCTATCCTTGTGTTTGTGGTGCCTTTCAGCACTAACTCTCCGCCCACGCTCAGGATACGTACCGGGCTTTCCACGGGAGACTGCACCTCCACGTAGCGACCCGAAGGGTTGGGAAAGACGACTGCTTCCGATGCCTCCTCCTCCGCACTCAGCACACATGGAGTAATCGTCACCTCTTGCGTTTGCGTGGCAGTGTTGCCCGCTGCATCGGTGTAGGTCCACGTGATGGCGGCGTTCGCTGTGATCGGGAAGGATACGTCTGTGGTGGCCGTGATCTCCCCGTCGCAAGCATCATTGGCGGTGGGGATGGGCAGGTTATTTTCCTCAAGTGAACATGCTGCGGTAATGGCATTCAGGGTGCCCGTAACTTTCGGGGGCATGGTGTCGTCTATGTTCACTTCCTGCGTTTGCGTGGCAGTATTGCCCTCACTGTCGGTGTAAGTCCATGTGATGGTGGTTTTGGATGTAATGGGGAAGTTGGCCACATCATGCGTGGCAGTGATCTCCCCGTCGCAAGCGTCATTGGCGGTGGGGAAGGTTATGTCTGTTTCCGTCAGCGAACATTGTGCGGTAATGGCATTCAGATTGCCTGTAACCGTCGGGGGTGTGTTGTCTACTATCACCTGCTGTGTTTGCGTAGCGGTGTTATCTGCCTTATCGGTGTAGGTCCACGTGATGGAGGCATTTTCGGTAATGGGGAAGTCGGTGACATTGTGTGCGCCCATGATCTCCCCGTCGCAAACGTCATTGGCTTTGGGGATGGTCAGGTCATCTTCCGCCAGTGAACAGGCTGCGGTAATTGCGTTCAGATCTGTAACTCTCGGCTTCATAGTATCGGCGATGGTCACGTCCTGCGTTTGCTCGGACATATTCCCGGACTCGTCGATATATACCCATGTGATGGTGGTGGTACCTGCCTGAATGGGGAATTCGGTATCGTCTTTGATCGCTACGTTGACCGTTCCTCCACAGTTGTCTGCGGGGGCATCAGGTTCGGTCAGTTCATTTTCAGCATTGATCGGACATTGTGCGGTAACCGGAGCTAAGCTCCCTGTAACTGTCGGGGGTGTGGTGTCTTCTGTTATGGTTACGGTCTGTGTTTGTACAATGCTTTTGCTGTTATGGGTGTAGGTCCATGTAATGAGGGAGCTTTCGGTAATGGGGAAGTTGCTGACATCATGCGCAGCCGTGACCGTTACTCCTTCTCCCATCGTACAACTGCTCTTAGCGGTGGGTGGGGTGAGGGAAGCAATACATTGTGAGGTCACTTCCGGCAGGGTGGCTGCTTCCGTCCGTATGGAGATTAACTCATCATCTCTGATAGTCCAGGAATGTGTGCCGGTGAGTGCATCCCTTCCCGCTTTGCCTCTACAGGAGTACTTATCCGGTGAGCCGAAAATGATGTTTTTAGGAATTTTAGTCTCGCCCGCTACTTCATTTAAGGTGCTCCATCCAATGAGGAGTTTATCGTAGTTTTCGGAAGACATGGAGGTATTGCCGGAAAACATGGAGTTAATATTCTTCACGCTGCTGATGTCCCATTCGCTAAGGTCTCCGTTAAAGGAGGACTTATTAAACATGGCGAACATATTCGTCACCTTGTTTACATCCCATCTGCTGAGGTCTCCGTTGAAAGATGATAGTGCAAACATGGTATGCATATTTGTCACCTTGCTCACGTCCCATTCGCTGATATCTCCGCTGAAGTTAGCACGAATAAGCATGCCAAACATATCCGTCACGTTTGAAAGGTCCGGTACATCGGTTGCATTGAAGGTCAGGTTATCGCAGTTCGCAAAAGCATTCCTCATGGAAGTCCACTGTATATCACCCCACTTTTCGATGGTACGTATCTGCGTTGCCGCCATGGTAGATGCTATGATGCTACCCACACCGTTAGTTTCCCCGAATCGGATACGGGGGAACATTCCGTTGATGGTAATGGTGTAGGTGTCTGCTGAGGTATAGGTATGTGAGGGCGGATTGTCATCGGTATGTGTGGTATTCGCTGAACCATCTCCCCATTTTACGGAGTAGTTGTAGGTTTCTCCGCTAACGGTAGGGATGGTAATGGTTTTGTTGGCAGAGGTTGTCTGCCATGTGGTGATGAAGGGTTTGGGTTCGGTCTGCGCCTGCCCGAAGAGTGTAAGGAGGAGTATGGAGATTATGAAAAAGGTACTTTTTGAAGATAGTATTAGACTATAGGGGGGGGGGGGGCATTAAATTAAGCCCGTACAGCCCTTTTGACGGCGTTTGTGACGTGTTCTTTCTATCCATGATGTTTTTTGATATTTTTTTATTTAACG
>JACONI010000007.1:44588-45542 GCA_014323825.1 Ekhidna sp.
ACTTTAGGGGGGGGGGGGGCATTAAATTAAGCCCGTACAGCCCTTTTGACAGCGTGTGTGACGTGTTCTTCGTATTCATGATGTCTTTTGATCTTTTTTTATTTAACGTGCTCATAATGCAATATATTTATATTTTAAAAATGCAAAGATATATAAGTTTTTTGATTTGTTGTATAAGTCTTAATTTTTTTTGATTTTTTTTTCGGCAGGGGAGAGTCCTGTGTGTGGGGTTGTTACTTAATCATGCGTATATGGCCTCCTGTCCTAATCATTGTTTTTAGTTAAACCTTCAAGGTTGCTCTAATATCATTCAACAAGGGCTCCTTTTCTTCATTAAAACACGTCTGCGTCCATCAGCGAAATCTGCGGGAGAGTAGAGAGCCTGTCGCATGGGTCTTGGGCAAACGTAATGAAAAGACCGTTAGGGCGATCCGGTGTAAAATAAAGGCACCATGCATAAAATAGGGCAGTTTATTGACGGATAATTGGAAAAGTTTTAAACGGGTATTTAGGTACACCAATCATCTAATAGGCAAGGCGGGCACTAAGGGCATAACTGTCGGTTAAGGCACCGGATAAGACGAGCCTTTAGACGGACGTGTTGTTTTTCAAAAAAGGTGGAAAATCACATCAAAGCTTTTGAATGAGCCTTTTATTACATCAATTATGGGCATATTTAAGACCTCATACTTTGTAGTACACCTCCATAAATTGAACTCCAGTGGCATTGCCTTCAATCGCCGCAATCGGGTTGGTTACCGGTCTAAGCTTAAAATCCTCCGCAGATCCGGTAAAATCTTTTTTATTACTTGTTCCGTAGGAAGTAACAATTACCTCCTGTAGTTCCACCGCCCCGCCCATCGAAATGTCAATGGTAGTCCTGGAACCTACCTCAACTTCCTGCGTCTCAAAACCCACATAGGAAAAGACAAGGATTACCCCCCCCCCCCCGCG
>JACONI010000007.1:45562-70711 GCA_014323825.1 Ekhidna sp.
AAAAGACAAGGATTACCCCCCCCCCCCGCGTCAGCCAAGGTAAGTCGGTAATTCCCATCCAAATCCGTTTGGGTACTTGTCGTTGTGCCTTTTATCACAACGTTCACTCCCGGTAAGGGATCTCCCGTATCATCGGTGATCTTACCCGATACGGTTCTTTGTGCCATCACTCCAAAAAGAAGGGTAGTAATAAACACAAAACTTAGTAGTAAAATTCTCTTCATACTAACTTGTTAATTGTTGTTAAATAATTAAAATCATATTTCAAAGGTAATGATGTTTTAAGATTAATTAACAAAGAGTAAATTTTTTTAACAAGTAATTGGCCTTGTATTATATCAATGAAAATTGCTGAAACCTCTGTGAGCTGCTAATTATTTAAGATTAAAAAACATAAATTCCAAATTTTTATTTATTATTCAAGTATTTACTTTAAATAAATTTTTTATTGAAAAAAAAATTAGAGATTTAAAAAGTTACAATTTTTTCAATGCTTTGCTTGCATGACACGAAATTCGATTCTTCGGTTAAAATTTCGATTTATCTCTGAATTATTTGGAAAAATTGGACTTGAAGCACTAAATCCCTTGTATTTTAAACGGATTTCACTGATTCCTTTGTTAATTATATTTCTATATACTTCTTCGGCTCTTTTCTCGGATAAGTCCAGGTTGTAGGGCGCTCCAAATGATTTTTTTACTTCTAAGTCTTTTAATTGGGTACTGAACCTGAAGTATCTCATTGTAAAAAGTTATCCGGGTAAATATCACTTTTAAGGAAATTCTAAATTTTTCTTAGCATAACGATAGCGTTTGATTTGACTTGCAAGCAGCAGATGAGGAAGATTTACCTCTTCGAAACACGGCTTTTTATGGGATAAAAATATTTTATGGTTTCTTCTTAACTCTTAATCCCGGATAAATCTCTATTTTCGACAGCTATTGAAAACGAAAGACATGACAAAGACGAATCAGCCGACACTTCTCCAATCCTTTATCCCGATCATTTTTCTCATTTTACTACTGGTGATAAACGTTGGGATCTTTGGAAGTGAAGCACTTGGGGGTTCCAACCAAATTGTGCTCATCTTGTCTGCCGGTGTTGCAGCTTTGGTTGCCATTCGAATCGGTTTTTCCTGGGATGCAATTCAGGCAGGAATTATCAAGAGCATCAGCTCAGTAATGACTTCCATATTAATACTGTTGCTAATTGGGGCACTGGCCGGCACATGGATGCTAAGCGGAATTGTACCTGCAATGATCTACTATGGGTTGCAAATCTTAAATCCTACCATCTTTCTTGTTGCAGCCTGCATCGTCTGCTCCATTGTATCCATTGCCACCGGCAGTTCCTGGACAACCGCTGCTACCGTAGGAATTGCACTCATAGGTATTGGTAAAGCACTTGGCATTTCAGAAGGGCTAGTGGCCGGAGCAATTCTGTCCGGTGCCTATTTTGGAGATAAAATGTCACCTCTTTCCGATACTACAAACCTTGCCCCGGCCATGGCCGGAACGGATTTGTTTACACATATCCGCTACATGACCATTACTACGGTGCCATCCATCTTGATAGCATTGTTATTGTTTCTCATCATTGGACTGACTGGCAACTCCGGTGGTGAAATAGTGGAAAAGACGGAAATATTGGCTGCCATTGACGGTACTTTTAACATATCCGGGTGGCTCTTCATTGTACCGGTTTTGGTGATTATTCTCATTGCAAATAAAGTACCGGCTTTACCGGCAATTTTAACAGGTTCTCTGGCAGGAAGTGTTTTTGCACTGATCTTTCAGCCTCATTTGGTAAGTCAGGTTGCAGGGATGGCGACTTACGATGGAAAGCTCTTTGGTTTCTTCAACCACCTTTCTCCCTCTTTCGTCACCGGATTCATTGGATCAATTCAGGCCCTGTTTGGAGATATTGCATTTACCACCGGTAATCCGATACTTGATGACGAGGGGCTTCTGAGCAGCGGGGGCATGGCAGGAATGATGGAAACCGTTTGGTTAGTACTATCGGCGATGATCTTTGGGGGAGTTATGGAAGGGGCCGGTATGTTAAAATGTATCGCCAATGCTATCATCAGTAAGGTAAAATCGGTTGGATCATTGGTCTCCAGTACGGTTGGCACTTGCCTATTTTTCAATCTCACTACATCTGATCAATACCTGGCAGTTGTTATTCCGGGACGTATGTATGTGGATATTTATGAAGAAAAAGGCTTGGCTCCCGAAAACCTGAGCCGGGCGTTAGAGGATTCAGGGACGGTCACTTCTGTCTTGGTTCCTTGGAATACATGCGGTGCCTATCATTCAACAGTCCTTGGAGTATCAACCGGCACCTATCTTCCCTACTGCTTTTTTAACCTCATTAGCCCAATAATGACCATGATGATTGCTTTTATCGGATACAAAATCAAAAAACTAGTGAAGTGAATCTATTTGCGGAAATTATTAAAGAAGATATCCAAAAACTTCCTCTAAGAGTTTTTGGGGGAAATATTCATGTGATTGAAACACAAGAAGATTGTAAGAAAGCCCTTTCAAAATTGAATGCGGAAGATACCATTGGGTTTGATACGGAAACAAAACCCTCCTTCCTCAAAGGTGAATACAATTCGCCTGCCATCGTACAGCTAAGTACCGATGAGGATGCCTTTCTCTTCAGAATTCAAAAAATACCCCATCTCTCTCCTCTTTACCAATTATTGGAAGATCTGTCCATTACTAAAGCAGGAATTGGCATTGCCGATGATTTAAAGAATCTAAACAGAGTAACTCCTTTTACCCCTCAAGGATTCATTGACCTCAACAATACTGCAAGAGAAATTGGCATTAAATATATAGGTGTGAAGAAGCTCGCAGCCATTTGCCTTGAGTGTCGAATTTCTAAAAGCCAGCAAACTTCTAACTGGGAGAATGAAGAACTTACCGAAGCACAGCAGCGATATGCAGCTACGGATGCCTGGGTATCCTTATTGATTTACAAAAAGTTAAAACTCCGGCATTATTCAGAGTCAGGTCTAAGAACCTAAAGAACAAAACCGAATTTATATAAGCTTATGAGCAAAAACAAAAACGTTACCTTCGCTTGGGCAGTCAAAAATATCATTTGGCCAAGACGCAGAGCCATCTTCACCGGGCTTCTTCTTATTCTCATTACCCGGCCGGCCGGATTGGTGCTGCCTTGGGCTACCCGCTACCTTATTGACGATGTTGCTGTAAATGGAAATCTTACATTGCTCAGGTGGCTTCTGATTGGAATTGTAGGGGCACTTATCATTCAGGCTGTAGGCTCATTTCTTCTTACCAAAATATTAAGTGTGGAAGCACAGTATCTAATTTCTGAGTTAAGAGTCAAGGTCCAAAAGAAAGTGCTGTCTCTTCCAATCAGTTTTTTTGACAATACCAAGTCCGGTGTACTGGTATCCAGAATCATGACAGACGTGGAAGGTGTAAGGAATCTGGTGGGAACCGGCCTTGTCCAATTGGTTGGAGGTACTCTTACATCCATCATTGCTATTTACTTCCTGCTAAAAATGAACCCCTACATGACTGCTTTTACACTGATTCCCGTGAGTATTTTTGGTTATGCGGCTTTGAAGACGTTCGGAAAAATACGGCCCATTTTCAGAGAAAGAGGTAAACTGAATGCTGAGGTGACAGGCCGATTAACGGAAACACTGAATGGAGTCCGAGTTATCAAAGGCTTCAATGCAGAAGAAGCTGAAAACAAAATGTTTGAGCAAGGAGCCCGAAGACTTTATGAGAACGTAAAATCCAGTCTCACGGCTACTGCCTTTGTAACAAGCATGGGGACTTTCCTGATTGGATTGGCAAGTGCCGGAGTATTGGGCATGGGTGTTTATTACATCATTCAGGGGGAAATGAAAACCGGAGAGTTGCTGTCCTTTGTTTCCTTTCTGGGCTTCATGATTGCTCCTATCATGCAAATGAGCAATATCGGAAGTCAGCTTACGGAGGCTTTTGCAGGATTGGACAGGTCCGAAGAGATCATGAAAATGGAGCCGGAGGACGAATTAGCCAAGCGGCCCGTCATCTTAGAGTCGTTGGATGGAAATATTGAATTCAAAAACATCACCTACTCCTATAATGAAGGGAAAGAAGTCCTGCATGGAATCAGCCTCAGTGCTCCGAAAGGTTCTGTTACGGCCCTAGTAGGCAGCTCCGGTTCCGGTAAATCTACAACTGCAAGTCTGGCAGCGGCCTTTTTGACTCCACAATCAGGTTTGATTACAGTTGATGGACAAGACCTGTCCAAGGTCAATCTTGAAAGCTACCGTAAACATCTTGGGGTGGTACTGCAAGATGATTTTCTGTTTGAAGGGACTATCAGAGAAAACATCACTTTTCCGCGGCCTAATGCCACTGAAAGCGAAATCCGGGAAGCAATAAAAAATGCCTATGTGAATGAGTTCACCGATCGGTTTGAAGATGGACTGGAGACGGTAATTGGAGAACGGGGAGTGAAACTATCCGGAGGACAGCGACAGCGCATTTCCATTGCCAGAGCAATGGTGGCAAATCCCAAAATCATCATTCTGGATGAGGCCACCTCAAACCTGGATACGGAGAGCGAGATGTACATCCAGAGGAGTTTGAATATGCTGATGAAGAACCGTACCACCTTCGTGATCGCACACAGGTTAAGTACCATCCGGCAAGCTGATCAGATTCTGGTCATTGAGGATGGGAAGATCTCTGAGTGCGGCACGCATGACGAGCTCATTGAAAAGAAAGGCCGTTACTTTGAACTGTACACCTATCAGAGCAGAATTTAATTTCCAAATAATGTCTGCTGATCCTGTCCTACCGGAACTTTCAATTTTGTGCTCATTTCGTTATTCATCTTTGAAATTATATAAGCAGATAGCACCGGCGATTCTTTCTCTAAATTCTGATGTACAAAAAAGTATAGATTCTCCATTCCCTGATCCGACCATCTTTTGATCCGATCCATCCAGTCATCCAGCCTGGAATAATCGCTCTCATGATTGGCTCCTACGTATCGAACGAACACGTCCGTTGTAGTTAGTCTCATGTGCAGGAGGTCTCTTCTTCCTGCCGTATCCGTCACTATGTTAGAAATTCCATTATCCTCAAAGAGTGAATACACTTCATTCGCAATAGAGGAATCGTTGAACCATTCAGTGTTTCTTAACTCTACCGCCAGGGGAATATCCTTTGGCCAAAACTCAATGGCTTTTACCAGTCGGTCCATACCCGCAGGCTTGAAACTATCGTGCAATTGAAGAAAACACCTGCCCAGCTTTTTGCCAAAAGCACGAATATTTGAAGCATACATTTCAATTGACTCTTCTACATGATTCAACCGTTTAATGTGGCTGATCATCCGGTGCACTTTTGGAAAAAACTTGAAGTGTTCAGGTGTTTTGTCCACCCATTTTTCTATCTGTTCCATTCGGAACTGATTGTAAAAAGTAGCATTTAGTTCAATGGAATTGAATTGAGTAGAGTAATATGCTAATTCATCTTTAGTCCCTCTTGGATAGAATTTCTTTAAATCCTGACGGTTCCATTTTGCACAGCCAATGAAGACATCACTAAGTCCTTTTCCCTGCTTAAGGATTTTTTCAGAATCATGATGATCTTCCGGTAAAGTAAAATCGATCTTCTGAGGATTTTCCACACTTCCAAATTTCATGTCATTTGATTTACTTCATTAAACCTAATGCTTTTCCCAAAATTTTATCCAGCCGCCGCGTTGGCAGGAGATTGGGCAGGGTCCAGTTCTTGAATTTCCTGGCAATGATTACTTTTCTGGCACACGATTTTTTCTTTTCAAATTCATCGAAAATGAGTTGAGATACTTTATCCGATGGTAATGCACTTTCTATGGAAGGGCGTATGAACTTCTCCTGAGCATTTTTCATGATTTGATGATAGGCTGAGTCTTTAAACTTATCCTCAAGCGGGTTCATAGATTTATCCCATATAGGAGTCTTAATCGGTCCCGGTTCTATCAGCACAACATCAATCCCAAATAATAGCAGCTCTTTCCTGATGCACTCGGTAATTCCCTCAATTGCGTGCTTCGAACCGGCATAAGGTGAAACAAAAGGCATTCCCATACGCCCGGAAACGGAGGAGATTTGAATGATCTTACCAGGTACCGAGCCATGATTTTTCCGGGCTCCAAGAAGTGGTAGAAATGCTTGCGTGACCTTGATCAAACCAAATACATTCACATCAAACTGATATTGAAATTCTTCCACATCCAAATCAATAAATGGTCCGGCAACCGCAATTCCGGCATTATTGATCAATCCCCCTAATCCCTCATTTCCGATTTCACCTTCAAGAGTCCCGGCTGCGGCATCTATTGCCCTATGGTCTGTAACATCAAACAGCAGCGGCTCAAAATCAGCTCCAAAATCTTTTACTAACCGATCAGCATCTTCTTGCTTTCTTATGCTTCCGAACACCTTGTATCCATTATTAAGAAATACCTTTACGAGATCATAACCTATACCTGTGGAGGCCCCGGTTATGAGAATATTTTTTGATTTTGCAGTCATTTATTCCAAAACATAAGTAATATCAAAGTACCGATTAGCACCCTTAGATCAGTATATCCGATACCAATTTACAGGTTAGCTCCATCTCAAATAGAAATAATCAAAACCTTACTATCAAATGTAAACCATGCACCAACATACAAATTTACAGAACCCCGCTGCTTTTACATCAGTCATTGTGCGTCTTTGGATCGAATCATGAAGACGGGCCCGGTTGAAGAAAAGGTTGAATGAATTTGGCTAAGGCAGCTCGCAGGGTCTCAATGTAAATTGACCTCAGTAATCAAGTGACTAAATAATAAGGCTGACCAAAAGAAATACTGATATATGTCTTAATGTTGTGCTTTCCGGCAAGTAGTCTTCACAAGATATTTTTTTGTTTTTTGCAGAAAGAATACATGCTTAGCTAGTTTATATTATCTAGTATTGTTATAATAATTTATACAATATAATTATAAAAAACTATCACTCCCTTTAAAACTTCGTGGTAAGTTCATATTGGACTTTTGGTCAGGTCTGCGGCACACCACACCCAACAAACCCCACCATCTACTCAGGTTCTGCCAGTTCACGTACTTCCGGAAGTTCGGAACTCTGTATTGATGTGTTCTTTCACATTGTGAGAAATACGGATGGGACAAATGCATTTACTCTTCCAAACACAGACGCAATAGTCAGGGAATTGAATAAATTTTATAGTCCTCAAAACTTTTACCGCCTGCAAAATGTCATTATATAATAAAGATATTTTTTTAATTCACATTAATGATTATATTTGATTAGCATTTATTAAAACTTAGAAATTATGAAGAATATAGTTTTACCCTTTTTGATATGCTTCATTTTACCCGGTTGCAATGATGATAATACTGTCCAACAGGAAAACTTGATAACTGAAAATGCCACTGTTTGGTATCTTGCGCCCTGCATTTCATCAAATGACAATTATATTTATGCTGTTAATACTGAAAAAAATAATTTATACATACCAGAGAATTTTTTTGACGAAAAATTTAGACAAGATAACTTAAAAATAAAAATAACATTTTTAAAAACAGAGAAAAGTATGGAATGTGGTGGCTTTATTGGTATTTCTCCAATAATAAAAATAGTTGCAATTGAGAAAATTTAATTTAAACTTTCCGTAACAAAAAAATTATGACATGATGAGAAGAATTATTTTAACGTTGGTTTTAGGATTCATTTTTGTCTTTAGTCTCAAAGCACAGAATATTCCATCTGTTACCAACGGATTTCCTACTGAAATTCAAAAGGTGCCTTATCAGGTTAGTATTCGGGCTAAAAGTGATGGTAGTCACTGTGGGGGAAGTATTCTCAACAATAAATATGTTCTTACAGCCGCACATTGTGTGAATGGCAAAAAGGCTTCAGATATTACCTTAAAGGTTGGATTTACTACACAAAACAATCCGGGAGATAATTTACAGTCGTACAAGGCGAAAAGAATAGTTTTTCATCCAAGCTATAACGCATTTAAGAAGGACTTTGATGTAGCCATTATTGAAATTGACGGCACATTTACTTTTAACAATTTTGTACAGCCTGTTGAACTCATTTCCAATCAAACCTTGTCTGCTGAGACTATTGGGAATAAGGTAAGGGTTAGTGGCTAGGGTTGGACAGTTTCCGGGCAAAGGTCCACAGCTAATCAGTTGCAAGCAGTGGATGTGCCAATTATCAGTAATGAAGTTGCAGATAAACAATTAGATATTTCTGCTCCTTTTCATTCAGAACTAACTCAAAGAATGATCTCAACGGGAGCAGTTGGTACGAACAGACAAGGTGCATGTCATGGAGATAGTGGCGGGCCATTAGTCTACAAAAGGAATGGACAAAATGATATTCAAATTGGGGTAGTAAGCTGGGGGGTAGGCAAATGTGTAGGTGGTAATAACTCACCTTCAATTTATGCAAGATTGTCACGGCTTGTAGGTTGGATAAACAGTGAGGCATGGAAATTTGCCAATATTCGGGGAAATAGTATTGTGTGTTATAACTCATCTCAAACTTTCACGTTACAGAACGTTCCATACTTTATCACTGCTACAGACTGGCAGACATCACCAAACTTAACCATAGTCTCCAGTAACAACAATTCAGTCACGGTAAGAGCAAAATCCTCAAATACTACGGGCAATGGCTGGGTCAAAGCTACTTTAAGTAACAGAGTAGTCTTGCAGGAAGGTTTTGATGTTGGTATCCCTGACTTAAACTACCGATACAATTTACAAAATACTTTGCTTCATAACTCTTCAACCAGTTTATTAGAAAATGCCTGGAATCAGCTAAGAGTTGCATGTTCTTCAGGCTGCGGGGACTTGAATGGAGGCCGCTGGCAATACTCAGCTACCCATTCTTCTATTCGTAATGGCAGCAATAACACCTTATTAATCCGTTCTAATTCATTAAGAGGAAGTAGCTTTAAAATCTACTATCGTTCTTGCAATACTTGTGGTTGCAGCAACTGGCAATATAGTTGGTTTGCTGTTATGCCCGGAGGTTTGATCCCAACGGGAGTTAAACGTAGAGAAATACCACTGGCAGGATTTTAAGGCTTATCCGATCGGCCTTAATGTAGCCGTTTGCTTCATCAAATGCAGATTAAGAATAGATCATTAGAATGGCATTCTGGGCAAAGGGGTCTCTCCTAATCTTCCGAATTGTTTTTTTTCGTAGAGTATATGACCGCTTATAGAAATCATGCCGGCATTATCGGTACAATATTGAAAATCGGGAATATATGTAACCCATTGATTTTCTTCAGCCAATACCCCAAGTTTTTTTCTTAGTTCGCTGTTGGCAGCAACTCCCCCCGCAATAGCGATATGATTGATCCTTTGAGCTTTTGCTGCTTTAACCAGTTTGTTCATCAGCATGTCGATCAATGATTTTTGAATGCTGGCAGCAAGGTCATTTAAGTTCTCCTTAATGAAGAACTCATTCTTTTTAATTTCCTTTCTCAGGAAATAGAGAATGGAGGTCTTAATACCGCTGAATGAATAGTTCAAATGCAGCATTTCCGTATTTGAGAATTGAAAAGCATCGGGATTCCCTTCTACGGACAGTTTATCAATTATATGTCCCCCGGGATAAGGCAAACCCAGAAGCTTAGCAGCTTTGTCAAAAGCTTCACCAACAGCATCATCTAACGTTTGTCCCAGAATGGTGTAATCCATTGGGCTATCCACCTTAACTATTTGCGTATGTCCACCGCTGACGGTCAAACAAATAAATGGAAATGGCGGCTTTGGGTCATCTATAAAATGTGCAAGAATATGTGCCTTCATATGATGAACCGGAATAATTGGGATATTTAATGATGCTGCCATGGCTTTGACAAAACTCGAACCGACTAAAAGGGCTCCTAATAATCCCGGCCCCCTGGTGTAAGCAATCGCACTTAGGTCTTTTGCTTTAATTTCAGCATCATTTAACACTTCATGAACTACCGGTACGATATTTTTGTGATGTTCACGAGAGGCAAGCTCCGGAACAACTCCCCCGTAACCGGAGTGAATGAACTGACTTGCTATTTTGTTGTTAATTACTTGACCATCAACACATATAGAGGCCGAGGTTTCATCACAAGAAGATTCTATGCCTAAAATGATTGCCACTTGGACTTTTTGAACGCCAAATTAATCATATTAAAAATTCGAAGAGTAGGCTGGAAGCTATTTTCAGGCCTCCTGTTTTATTCATCTCTCTTACTATTACTATTTTTAGCTGCTACTCAGTTCAGTATTGTGCAAACTTATTTAGCAAATAGGGTACTGGAGTATCTTTCCCGAGAAACCAATCATAACCTGTCACTTCGTAAGGTAAGAATAGCATGGTTGGATAGAGGTGAACTAAGAAATTTTTTGATAAGAGATTTACATAATGACACCTTGTTTTATGCGGATCAATTGGTTATCAACTATGACCTGATTCAATTAATGAAAGGCAATTATCTATCCCTGGAAGAAATTCTTATATATGATGCAGCGTTGAATCTTGTAAGATATCACCCTGAAGAGGAGCTAAACGTTAAGTCTTTTGTTGGGGGTTTGAGTGGAGAATCTAAAAAAAATAAATCCAAAATACTAAAAATTGAGCATTTTGAAATTAATGAATGCAACGTAAGATTTGATGATAAATCCAAACCTGATATAGAGAAACGTGTTGATTTTGCCAACCTGGATTTTTTTATTCCAAACCTTAATCTATTCGATTTTGAGATCAAATCAGATACAATGATAGGTGATCTGAACCATTTTACCGGAAAAGACAACATATCCGGTCTGGAAATCAAACAATTTGAGACAATGTTTCAACTTTCAAATCAGTCCCTACGTTTAGATGATCTTAACTTAAAAACGAATACAAGTCATATTGCGGATAGCTTAGCATTTTTCTACAATGGTTTAGACGATTTTGGTCATTTCGTAGATAGTGTGTCTTTCATTTTTCGCTTTAAAGAATCATTGATTTCCGCTCATGACATTGAGTTAATAACAGGATTTTCTCAAGTAAAATCAGATATTACACTTGATGGGATTTTTGAGGGCAAAGTTGGAGATTTCAATATAGAAGACTCCAGAATTGGCTTTGGTAGTGCTACCTTTTTGAAAGGTAGTGTAAGTTGTTCCGGCTTACCTGAAATAGATAAAATGTTCATACTTGCTGATATTACCAGTTCCAGTCTGTTGCCTTCAGATCTGGAGTTATATGTTGGGAATATATCTAAAAACCTGAGTAGAATGGGGAAAATTGACTTTAAGGGGAACTTTTCAGGTTTTTTAAAGGACTTTGTTGCAAAGGGAGATTTCTACACGGATCAAGGCTCCGTCCATTCGGATATTAACATCAAGATACCTGAGCATCCTGAATATATATCTTACGATGGAAACATTGAATTAGTCAATCTAAATGTAGGTGCATTTTTTGAGCATCAAATAGTTGAAAGAATAAACCTAAAAGGCAATATAAAAGGCAAAGGGATAAGCTTACAAACAGCAGATTTTGAAGTAAATACCAAGGTTTTCAAAAGTGAGTTGAAAGGATATAAATATGATTCAATAAATGTCAGTGGATCTTTTGCAAAGAATTTTTTTTCAGGCAAAATATCTGTAAATGACCCTAACTGTAAACTTGAAGGAGAAGCTCAAATAGATTTAAGGGCAGATAAAGAAAACCTGGATCTCAACTTACTATTGGGTGGTATTGCACTTGATCAAATAAACCTGACATCAACTTCACTCTTTACGAGAGGTAAAATTGATTTGACGGTTGATGATTTCAACATAGATGCCTTTCAGGCAAACCTCAAAGTAGATTCTTCATTAATTAAATACGATAAAAAAACCGTTCTTCTTGATGATATTCATTTTGATGTCTCGTATGGTAAGGACAGTGTCAGGAAAGTAAACTATGAAATGCCCGGCTTATCGGCCAAAGTTGAAGGTCAATTCAAAGTCAGTGATCTAATAAAGGATATTCCGGTCATGCTTGATGGTTACCTATCTAAACTTCAGATGAAACCGGATACAATAAAGAAAATAGGTAGTGGAAAAAAGTACAGGTTAGATGCAGACATTGAGATACAAGACATATCTACCTACCTTGATTCTTTGAAATTCCCGCTTAAGATTTATAACCATGCCAGATTAGAGGCTTCATACAGACAAAGTAAAGGAAGTTACTTATCACTTTTTTTTGAAACGGACTCATTAAAATTTAAAAATACAAGACTAATTGAGCCTTCACTGGAAATAAACGGGTCATTAGATAGAGCCTCACAAGAGATTTTAACAAGTTTTATCCTAACGTCTAATGATCAAGCCATAGAAGGCATACCGGAAACAAAAGACCTACTTTTAGAGGGCATTTGGTCTCAAAATGTCATTGACTTAACTGCCTCTATTAAGCAGCCTGCCTCCAAAACAGATTTAACACTTGAAACAGAGGTAAAACTATTTCCAGATTCTATAATGATACATATTGAGCCTTCTGAGATATACATTTTAGATGATAACTGGAAGTTTAACCCTTCTAATTTAATGGTTGTCAAAAATGGTGATGTCACAATAAGAAACTTTGAAATTTTTGATAGTAGTGAGTTTATTCACATTGAAGGAGTCTTTTCTGATTCTTCAGAAACTTTTATCTCAATCTTAGCTGAAGATCTGAAAATAGATAAAGTTAATCTTTTCACCCAAAGTGATATTGGAGGTTATCTAAACGGAAAGTTTAACTTCTTTAAAAAAAATCCCGATGATCCTTATGCTTTTAACGGCAGTTTTTTTCTTAAGAGTTTAAAATATGATAACCTGCTTCTGGGTGATTTGACTGGAAATTCTTCATGGAATCCCAAAGATTCATCTATATTTTCTGATATATATATGAGTAGGGAGGGATTTAAGTCAATTGATATTAAAGGGAACTATTATCCTGCCGAAAGTGAGGAGCAACTTGCGTTTACAGCTGAATTTAATGATGCTCAACTTGCTTTTGCACGTCCTTTTTTAAAGGCTACTCTCTCAGATATAAGTGGAACTGCCGATGGAGAAATCAAAATCGGAGGGAACTTAAAGTCACCAAGAGCTGACGGTAATATTGTAATTAAGGATGGAAAGACAAGAATTAATTATTTGAATACGGTTTATACAATCAACGGAGATATAGGACTTCATACTAATAAAATAGACTTACAAAGCATTGAACTGACAGATCGAAAAGGAAACAACGCAATAGTTACAGGAAGTTTGCATCATAAAGGATTCAAGAATATTATAACAAACGTTGATATTCAGGCTGGTAATTTTGAGTTTCTGAATACTACCTTTCTAGATAATGAGCTTTATTACGGCTCGGCGTATGGCTCAGGGCAAATAGCTATAAATGGTCCCATTAACGATTTAAGCATAAAAGCGGATGTAAAAACAGCAGCCGGTACCCGTTTTTTTATCCCTGTCTCCGAATCCACAGATGGCTCTCAAAAAGAATTCATTGAGTTTGTGAGTTTTCTGGATTCAAGCTATGTGAACAATATAGAAGATAGGTTTGAGTTTAAAGGGTTGACACTGGATTTTGATATAGAAGTCACTCCGGATGCTTATTGTGAATTGATTTTTGACATCAAAAAAGGGGATATAATCAGGGGCAAGAGTAGAGGGAATCTTAAACTGACCTTAAATACAGATGGAGAGTTTAGTATGTTTGGAGGGCTTGAGATAACGGATGGTGCTTATAATTTCACAGTATCTAATTTCATCAACAAAGAATTCGAAGTTGTCCCCGGAGGCCGAATTATCTGGTATGGAGACCCTTATGATGCTTCTTTGAATCTGGATGCAACCTACCTTCAGAGAGCTTCTACGGAGGAACTGAAAAATCCGGATGAAAGGACTGAAGGGACATTTGCCAAGATACCGTTTTTGGCTGTCCTTAAACTTGAAGGAAATATGAATGCTCCCAATATCAACTTCGATATTCAACCTCAAAACGAAGGTGACTTGCAGCAGGATGCTGAAGGAAGAAGATTACTCAATCAAGTAGTAAATGATGAACAAGAGCTAAGAAAGCAATTTGTAAGTTTATTATTCCTTAAAAAATTCTCGCCGATCGCTAGTTTTTTAGGAGGCAGTGGCACCGGTAATTTACGTGGAAGCGTGAATGAAATACTTTCTAACCAGGCAAGCTACCTGTTTAGTCAGATTGATGAAAATCTCGAAGTGGAGTTGGATCTTGCAGACCTGGAGCAGAATACGTTCAATACCTTTCAACTTCGCTTTGCTTATACATTTTTAGACGGAAGGCTGAGAGTATCGAGTGGAGGGACCTTTGGTAATAATGATGCTCAAAATCAAAAGGCTATTAATCAAATTGTGGGTGATTGGTCTGTTGAGTATTCACTGACAAGAGATGGAAAGTTGAGAGTAAAAGCATTTCGAAATACAAATGATCTTTTTACGTCTGACCAGCAAAGTTTTGAAACAGGTGCAAGTTTAAAATTTGTGGATTCCTTTGACGACTTAAAGGATCTGTTACGTATTCGAAGAGAAACTGCAATAAGAAGGAAAGAAGATGAAACTGCTGTAGACCCTGAGATAAAGAATGCAGAACCTGCAAACTTGGAAAAGTAAATTTTTACCTAACTTACCTATCAACTTAACGGCCTGCAACCAATGAACTTTAAAGAATTATGTAAAAAATATGCTGCCGATATAAACGGCGAGTATCAAGAATATGATGACACACAGTCGGTAATCATTGTTCCGCTCTCTGAAGGAAGATTTCAAACCATAACCGGACATATCACAAAAAATGAGGAATATTCAAGAGATGTTGTCCGGTTAAAAACGAAGGTCTGCGAATTATCCGATGACATTCCGTTCCGGGAGATTTTGACTGAAAGTGCCGGTTATCCATACGCTAAGTTTACCGTCGAAGATGGTTTTTTGAAAGTTGAAGCCATTGCATTCCTGAGCAATCTCAATGAAGAAGTGATCAAAGAAATGATTATGGAAATTGCCAGACATGCAGATGACTGGGAACTTAAAATAACAGGAAAGGACATTCATTGATATTTTTTTAATATTTTTATCATCATGAAAGAACGACATCTATTCAAAACTTTTGTTCCCGAAAATGCTATAAGGCTAATTCTAGGCTCTTTTCCGGGGAAAGGAATCAACACAATCACGGAAAGAAGATGACTGGTTTTATTGTGCTCCCAAAAATTAATTTTGGAAAATTCTTGAAAAGGTTTTTGGTAGAGATCTATCAAGCAGGAAAGCTAAACAAGAATTATTCATGGAAAACAACATTGCCATTACGGATATCTTGCTCTAATGGTTGAATTTGTATGGCTTCCAAATACTAAAAACGTCCGGGCGGTTGATTATATGTCTATTCAGACAGATCTGAATAAGTTTATTCGCTGTCTACGCTCTACTTGCCATATACTAAACGTTAAGGGACATAAAAATGAATGACATGATAGATAATCAGGAAAAATTTTAAAAACCTTTCAATGTGCAAAAAAGACCCTCATCTTGAAATAACTAAGAAATTAAGAACAACCCATAGCTGTTTAAGTAAGAATGGAGTGCTTTGATGAGGGTATTCCTTATGCTTTTATTCCTCTACGATAATCGTATCTCTACTTATTGCCACCGTTCCGAAATAACCCAGGACTAAGTCGTTTACTTCATCTGATTGAAAAGATATGTTCCCCGTAATATTGGCAGGAGTGGTTCCGGTGGAGGTTCCTAACGAAGTTATTTGTGCCTTTAGGAGAGATAAGAAATTATATGCACCTTTCGTTACGGATTGTAATTCAACAATGATCTCCTCCTCCTCTGCATAGCCGAAAGATTGAAAATCATTCGGGATCAGGTTGCCATTAAATAGTCGGTCATTTTGGATTGTAATTGACTCCGGCTCGGTGTATCTTATACGGTCTTTATAAAAAATCCATCTATAATAGTTTTCATCTTCGGCAGGATCCCTCTTCAAAACTTTAGGAAAGAAGACAGTGAACTGTCCTCCCGGGTTATCCGGATCATTTTCTTCAAATGAGTTTATTAAGGTAAGATCACTAATTGTTACCTGCTCCTCCATTCGTTCCCAATCCGAACTTAATTCTTGCCTATTTTTCATTACAATTCTCAGTCGATATTCCTGACCAACTTCTCCGGCAAACAATAGGTTTGAATGATATATTCCATTATTTGTATGTGAAAACGGAAATATTATGCCCTGACGAGATTGAATTATCACCTCAGCATCAGTAATAGGCTGGACTTGTGACCTCTTTGAAAAACCAATAGACTGAGAAATCTTGACTATCTGAGTTTCACTGAGTGAACTAAGCCAGCTTTCAATCGTGATCAGGTTTTGTGCCGGCGGAAGTTCGACGACGACAACTTCCTCACATGAGATTAGTATTAGTATCAATATATGTTCAAATATTTTTTTCAAAACTTAAAACTGTAAGTAATACCCGGAATAGCGGTCCCAAAAATTGAATATTGAACGATTTCACCAACTCCCGAATTAGTTTCAGATTCTCTGAAAAAATAAGAGTAAGCATTCTTCCTTGCATATACATTGTAAACGCTTATGATCCAATAGTCTCTATTCTTTCTGATGGAGCCGTCTTTTTTAAATTTTTTCCCGTTAATCTTCAGGGACAGGTCCAATCTATGATAGTCAGGTAACCTTGAATTATTTCTTTGGGTAAAGTGAGGAACAAGGTTGTTTTCAAATACGTACTTATCGCTCGGTAAGGTCACCGGAATCCCTGTATTGTAAATAAAATTAGCTGAAGCACTTACCCGTTCAGATATGTTAAATGTCCAGGAAGTAGAGAAGTCATGGGTTTTATCATGGTTTTCTGCGATGAACTTTGAAATGCTGTTACTATTCAACCTACTTTCTGCTCTGGATAATGTGTAAGCAATCCAACCTTTCAGTTTACCCTTGCGCTTTTTTATGTAAAGTTCTGCTCCATAGGCTCTGGATCTTCCAATCAGTAGTTCCGTTTCAATGTTTTCATTAAAGAACAAGTCGGCTCCATTTTTATACTGAATATTGTTTTGAATAGCTTTATAATAACCTTCGATCGAAGCCTCCCAGATATTATTTTTAAAGTTTTTATAAAGGCCTAATGTGTATTGATCTGCAATTAACGGAGGCATATAGGTGCCGGTCAGTTTCCAAATGTCAGTTGGGGCAGGGGAAATTGTATTTGATATAAGGCGAATATATTGTGCATTTCTAGTGTAAGAAGATTTGATTGACGTGGCTGAGTTGATGACAAAGGCAAGGGAGGCTCTTGGCTCAAGTCTTTTAAACAAATTGATTAATTCTCCTGAAGCAAATCTAAGAGTATCTATAATCGCTGTATCAGCCGTTGGTTGGTTATTTTCATAAATGAATACTCTTCTGGGTCCAAGATTATGAAGCATACTATATCTAAACCCATAGTTGAAATAAATTTGGCCTAATGAAAAACTGTGGCCGCCATATAACGCAGATGCTAAGCCTCTTTCCCTGCCTAACTCAGTGATGTTAGTATCTGTTTCTATCCCTAATGGTTCACGAGAACCGGGTGAGATATTGTGATAAATTGAATTTATCCCAAAGTTGACCTCATTTGAGATTTCAAATGTGTAAGTAAAATGTGCTTTGAATCCTAAATCCCTAATTTTAGATTTATCGACAAATGCTCCCGGTTCTTCTTCATTTTCTATTTTATAGTTATATTCGGAAACAAAGGCTGAGATGTTTGAAAATAGTTGGGGGCTATAAATACGATTCCATCTTATATTTAAAATGCTATTTCCCCATCGTCTTAGTGAGTTTAATCCGACTGAATTTCGGTCACGCCCGTAATATCCGGATAAATACAACTGATTTGAATTATTAGGGCGGGTGTTAACCTTAAAGTTCAAATCCTGAAATCTAATCCTACTCCTCCTGACCGAAGTACTGGCAAAATCGTTTAGTGAAAGATTAAGGAGACTTTGTCTTCCACTCACTAGAAAAGAGCTTTTTCCTTTTTTTAGCGGTCCCTCAATGAGACCTCTTGCAGAAACCAATCCCACTCCTCCGGAATATCTCGTTTCAGTAAAATTGCCTTCTTTTTGCCTCACCTCAATAACCGAAGATCCTCTGCCTCCATACGAGGGAGGTATAAATCCTTTTAAAATTCTTATGTCATTCACTGCTTCAGGATTAAAAGCAGATATCAGTCCGTAAAAATGGTTTGGATTATAGATAGTTGCTTCGTCCAGAAGGCTTAAGTTTTGATCAACTGCACCTCCCCTGACATGGATTCCACTTGCATCTTCTCCAATTGATTTTATTCCGGGTTGTAAAAGTGCATTTTGAATTACATCAACCTCCCCCAGCAAGTATGGAATTTCTAAATCTGTTTGAGATACAAATATTCTATTCATAGATGGGATTGTTTCTGTAATGTTTACGTTGTTGGGAATCGAACTCACTTCTACTTCGTCTAAAGTAGTTGTAAGTGATATTAATTTAGCATCCAGGTATATATTTTTACTAAGATCGATTTCTCTGGTTTGTGATCTATAACTCACATGAGAAAACTTCACCTTGTATACCCCTTCGAAAAGCGTAATGGAAAAGTAACCGTATCCATTCGTAAAAGTTCCGTTGTTCGTTCCATCTATTTGAATAGTTGCACCAATAATATCTTCATCTGTATCGGCATCTTTCAATACTCCGGTAATCGAGTATGATTTTTTAATGTAGGGGGACAATACAACCTGATTCTCTTCCAAGTGATACTGTACTAATTTGTTTGACTTTAAGTCTTCAAGAATAGACTGAAGGGTGGAGTTTTTCCTTACCTCAACAAGGCGATTTTTGAGTTTATCACGACTATATGCAATATTGATTTGCTTGCTAAGGGAATCAAGGATTTGAAACAGTCTATACTCGCCTTGAAGTTTTAGTTTTGATTCAAGGCTTATTTGTCCAAAAATCTGATTGCATGCAATGAGACACAAAATACAGAAAAGAAATTTGGTTAACGTAGGCGACACGTCTACAAAATTAATGATCTGTAAGTACGGATGTTTAGCAGCCTTTACCGGAAATTTTAACAGATTTATTCTTTCTCTCAGCCTTTACATCAAGAATTTTTTCCAATAGGCTAAGAACTTCACCCAACGATTTCTGATCAATAGTAGCCGAAATTCGACATAAACTTAGCTTGGGATGACTTAGTTGAAAGTCAATTTCATAGTATTCTGATAGGTCTTTGATGGCATTGTTAAGGGGGGTATTATTAAATTTGAAAAAACCATCTCTCCAACTCATAATATTAGCTGTAGGTATTTCATTGATTGTTACTTCATTAGTGGATTTATCAAAAACGGCCTCAAATCCGGCCTTTATTTTTGTATCTATTCCATTTTTTGAAAAAGCCACTAATCCTTTATCAACGTACAATGATACTTCTGATTCATTCGTAATTAAGTTAAAAGCTGTGCCTAAAACTTTTACTTCAACGCCATTTGCTTCAATTATGAAGGGTTTCTCGCTCTTCTTTATGTCAAAATACGCTTCACCGGAAAAGGAAACTCTTCTTTCACTTCCAAATTTTTCGGGAAATGAAAATGAAGACGATTTATTTAATACTCCTTCAGACCCATCCGGAAATTTCACAGTGATTCTTTGATCATTTGAGGAGACAGATTTATAGTCAGGAGAGGTATTAAGATTAATTACTAAATATCCTACGCTTACCAGTAATGTGATGCTGGCGGCTATTTTTAACCAAAAAAAGTTGTGTTTAGGGGGAGCAGCAATAGAGAATTTCAATTCGTCCCAGACCTTTTCTTCATCAATTTCCGGTACTTCAGACTCAGAATTCTTCATCAGAAATTCTACAAAATTATCTGAAACTTCTACTTCGTTAGTACCGTAAATAAGATGATTATATTTCTCTAAGTCTTTACTCATTTGTAATCATGTCAAAAGATTGACGGGTGACCCCCAATTTTTTAATACATAATTTCTTTATATCTTTTATATACCGCTTTCAAAGATTCTCTGAGCTTCTTTAAAGCTATCCCCATCTGATTCTCAACTGTTTTTTTTGATAGGTTCAGTTCTTCTGCGATTTCTTCATAAGTCATGCCGGCGTTTCTACTTAGAATGAAGATTTGCCTACATTTCTTTGGGAGTGAATCAATGGCACTTTTAACATATTTTTTAAGTTGTTCGCTTTCTCCTTCATCCTTATTTTCTTCACTAACGCTCAGCATTACCTCACTGATATCACTTATTGATTGCTGCCTAGGCAGTTCGAGTTTGATGTAGTTCAGGCATTTATTTTTTACTGCCGAATATAAGTAAGTCTTTAGCGTAGTTTGAATCTCAATTTGCAGTCTCTTTTCCCAGAGGTATAAAAAAACTTCCTGAGCCATTTCTTCTGCAACTTTTCCATCTCTTACAAAAGAAAAAGCAAACCGATATAATTCTTTGAAGTATTTTTTAAAGATGACTTCATAAGCAGACATGTCATTCTTTTTGACCTGATCGAAAAGCAAAAGATCATTTTCTTGAGACATTATCCGGTAGTCTGATAAAACTGGAACACAATTTTAAGTAAACAAAGTATAATTTCCGTGTTGGTCAGAGGCTGGAGCCGGCTGGATAAACATTTGATCATTCGAGTCAATATTGCTAATTCTTGGACTTACGGTATGAGACAAGAGTGTTTGATTTGATTCTGATTGTAATAATTCCTTTAGCTCTGCATCAACTTCACTGGCAATCCATTTCCTGGTGATCGCAGTATCAAGAATTGCAGGCATATCATTTTGAAAGGGAGCAATTGATTCATTAGAAGGACGAGTGATCATAATGAAAGAGTTCTGATCTTCATTGGTTTCCCATATCCCTGCAACACAAAAGACTCTTTTATCCGGATAAAAGAAATAGTACGGAACTAACTTTTTCTTTGCTACCCGTTTCCAAACAAAAAAACCGTCCATAGGAATCACACAACGCTGAGCCTTAAGCTTCTTTTGATAGGAAGGTTTGGTTAAAACTGAAGCTAGCGGAAGGTTAAAAAATTTTGGACTCATCGCTTTATTTTTAGTCCACATCGCCATTAATCCCCACTTTTGGAAATGAAGTTTATTTGGATTTTGACCGGTTATGATGGGTAATGACTTGGTTGGAGCAGCATTATACTGAGGCTGATATTCGTCAGGAACTTCTACCCCCAAAACTAAAGTTAGTTCGTCGGCATTGAGTGTTATGGAATATCTATCTAGCATTTTCAGCAATTTAACACGGGATGAGGTAAAGTCCCTTTTCGTTTTTATGACCTTTGCTAACTTTAAACTGTCTGATGACTTAATTTTAACTTTAAATAAAAAAATCAATCAATGGCTGAAGTAATAAGAATGCCCAAAATGAGCGATACGATGGAAGAAGGGGTGATCGCATCCTGGCTCAAAAAAGAGGGTGATGAAGTAAACTCAGGAGATATCCTGGCGGAGGTTGAGACAGATAAAGCAACGATGGAATTGGAGGCTTACCAAGACGGAGTATTGTTATACATTGGAGTAAAGGAGAAAGAATCCGTACCTGTTGACGGGATACTTGCGGTCATTGGAGAAAAAGGAGAAAATTACGAGTCTTTACTTGATGAAGCGAGTGCAAATGATGGAAAAAGTGAGAATAAAAGATTTGAGGCCACCGGAGATGGTTCATCTGAGGCTGCAACAGAAATCAGGGCAATTGATACAAGCAGCATTAATGCAAGCATCATTAGAATGCCTAAGATGAGTGATACCATGGAAGAGGGGGTGATTGCTTCATGGTTGAAAAAAACAGGTGACACTGTGGAGTCCGGAGATATCCTTGCCGAAGTAGAGACTGATAAAGCTACTATGGAGTTAGAGGCCTATGAAGATGGGACTTTGCTGTACACTGCTGTGGATGCCGGAAACGGAGTGCCGGTTGATGGTGTGATTGCTATCATTGGGGAGAAAGGTGCTGATTATGAGGCTCTATTGAAAGCTGAGGCAGGTAAAGAAAGTCAGAAAGTTACTCCTGAACCTCAGAAGGACCGGCCAGAAATGGAAGTCCCTTCCGACGATCAACCTGCTCTAGGTTCAGTGGCAGCAACCTCTGGTAATGGAAGAATTAAAGCCTCTCCATTAGCTAAGAAAATTGCATCAGATAAAGGGATAGACTTATCTGCTGTTAATGGTACAGGTCCTGAAGGACGGATTGTAAAAAAAGATGTAGAGAATTATATGCCTGCTGCACAGCCACAAGTTGCTGCAACTGAAAGTCAACCGGCACCGGTTAATTTACCTAAAGTGGTTGGAGAGGAGCATTCTCAAAATGTAGAGATCTCTCAAATGAGGAAAGCCATCGCCAGAAGACTGAGCGAAAGCAAGTTTACTGCACCTCATTTCTATCTTACTATGGAAATCAATATGAACAAAGCGATTGCTGCCAGAAAATCCATGAATGAAGTTGCTCCGGTTAAAATATCATTTAATGATATGATAGTGAAAGCGGCAGCGGCTGCTTTAAGAAAGCATCCGAAAATCAATGTAAGCTGGGGAGAAGATCATTTGATCCGACACGACCATATTCACATAGGGGTAGCCGTGGCTATTCCGGATGGGTTGATCGTACCAGTTGTAAAGTTTGCTGATAACAAAACGTTATCGCACATTTCTATAGAAGTCAAAGAACTTGTCGGAAAGGCAAAAGCAAAAAAACTACAGCCGGAAGAATTTACCGGGAATACATTTACTATTTCTAATCTTGGAATGTTTGGAATTGAGGAATTTACCGCAATAGTAAATCCACCGGATGCCTGTATTATGGCAGTGAGTGGCATCAAAGAGACTGTGATTGTGAAGGATGGTGAAATGAAGCTGGGCAATGTGATGAAAGTAACTATGTCATGCGACCACAGAGCAGTTGATGGTGCAGTTGGAGCTGCGTTTCTGGTAACTTTTAAGGAACTCCTGGAAGATCCGGTTAGAATATTGATTTAATTGAAGCACTAAAAATCAAAAGTCTTCTTTAACAGCCGAAGATTTTTTGTATATGAAAAGAATAAGATCTACAACCGTTCTTGCGATAAAACATAAGGGTAAGGTAGCAATTGGAGCAGACGGGCAGGCAACTTTAGGAAATACAATTGCCAAGTCTAATGTGAAAAAAATCCGAAAACTGAGCGAGGGTAAAATTGTGACAGGCTTTGCAGGGTCGACTGCCGATGCGTTTACATTGCTTGACCGATTTGATGAGAAGCTTAGCAACTATTCAGGGAATCTTAAAAGAGCGGCAGTGGAACTGGCTAAAGATTGGAGGACAGACAGGTATTTGAGAAGACTGGAAGCCATGATGATTGTTGCGGATAAGAATGAGCTTCTTGTGATTTCGGGAACCGGTGATGTAATTGAACCGGATGATGACCTATTAGCCATTGGTTCAGGAAGCGAATATGCTCGCTCCGCTGCTTTGGCATTGAAGAAGCACGCACCCAATCTATCCGCTGAAGAAATGGTAAGAGAAGGTCTTGCAATTGCTGCTGATATCTGTATTTATACAAACCACAATCTGGTAGTTGAGGTAGTGGAATAAATAGCCGCCATTTAAAAAGTCAAATTCTCTTTTTACTATTTTCTTTTCAATCGTTCCCTTAGAAATTGTTATTCCGATCGGATCAGTAAGGGTGAAGGAAGTGGCATCCTCTTTCGGGGATACTGCCGGAGGCTTTTTAGCTCTATTTGATGCTGCTATCGGATAAATTTCAACAAATGCCCGTCCGGCAGTTGGATCAGGTACAGCCCGCTCCGCAGGGAGGCTGCGTCTATCTTTGTGTTTGTGGTACTTTTTAGCATTAGCTCCCCTCCCACATTCAGGACACGTATCGGACTTTCCACGGGAGATTGCACCTCCACGTAACGACCCGAAGGATTGGGGAAGACTACTGCTTCTACTGCATCGTCCGCTGCACTCAGCGGCTCGTTCTCTTCCGGTGGACATGCGGTAATCGTCACGGTCTGCGTTTGCGTGGCTTCATTGCCCGATTTATCTCTATACGTCCAGGTGATGGTGGTGTTTTCGGTAATGGGGAAAGTGGTGACATCAGATGTGGCTGTGATATTTCCATCACAATTGTCTGTAGCAGTGGGTACATTCACGTCCGCTTCCGCAAGCGAACAGACTGCGGTAACCGGAGCTAAGTTCCCTGTAACTGTCGGGGGCATGTTATCGTCTATGGTCACGGTCTGCATTTGCTCGGACGTATTGCCGGACTCGTCGGTATATACCCACGTGATAGTAGTGGTGCCGGCCTGAATGGGGAAGTTGGTATCGTCTTTGATGGTCACGTTGACCGTCCCATTACAGTTGTCTGCGGGTGCAGGAGGTTTGGTCAGTTCAGTGGCATCATTGATCGGGCATTGTGCGGTAACCGGAGGTAAGTTCCCTGTAACCGTCGGGGACTCGGTGTCGGCGATGGTCACGTCCTGCGTTTGCTCGGATGTATTGCCGGCCTGAATGGGAAAGGGAGTGCCGGTTTTGAGTGCTACGGTGACCGTCCCTTTACAGTTGTCTGCGGGGGCATCAGGTTCGGTCAGTTCATTTTCATCACCGATCGGACATTGTTCGGTAACCTCCGGTAAAGTCCCTGTAACTTCCGGGGCCTCGGTATCCCCTATGGTCACTTCCTGCGTTTGTTCAGCGGTGTTGTCTGCCTCATCGGTGAAGGTCCACGTGATGGTGATGTTGGAGGTAATGGGAAACGTGTTGACATCATGTGTGACCCTAACAGTTGCTCCCGGGCAGTTGTCTGTGGCGGCGGGCGCGGCATTATTGAGTTCCTTTTGAGTGATTTGTGCACAGGCGTTAATTGCTTTCAGGGTCACTGCATCGGGTGTGGGATCAATGGCATCAGCCCGTTTGCTATCATTTGTGATGTCCCATGAGTAATCCTTGATGAGTTTGCTCCTAGCGGCCTCGCCTTTGCAAGTGTAATGTCTTGGTGCGGTGAAAGA
>JACONI010000008.1 GCA_014323825.1 Ekhidna sp.
ATAGGGGGGGGGGGGTATAATAAAATAAAACATCATAAAAAAGTTTTTGGTTAAAAAATTATTTCAGTTGCAAGGTTAAACATCTTTTTATTAAAATACAAAGTAAGGATAAAAAGATTTAATTGTCAAGAGTGTGTATATTTTTTTACTAAAAAATAGTAGACAGATTAAAAGTGTAGTTTGTAACTGTATCCTTTAGGTTATTTTATCTCTATTAACCTCAACTTATTATTAGAACGGGACAAATTTCGGCTTTACCAAAGCACACTTTTAAAGACGGTATAGGCTTTTACAAAAGATACTACTATTTTTGTTTGTCAATCAGATATTATATTAAGAACACAATTTATGAGAGAGTTTTTGCTAACATTCATTTCCATATTTCTTTTGTCCTCTTGTGAAGACAAAAACAAAGACTACCTGGTTAAAATCAAAACCGAATATGGAGACATGATAGTCTTATTATATGACGAAACACCGCTCCATAAGAAAAATTTCCTTGAACTCGCCCGCTCCGGAGAATACGATAGCACTATTTTTCACCGAGTAATAAAAAACTTCATGATACAGGGAGGTAACGTCGCCGAAAGGGACGGAACGCAGGAAAACCCGGAAGATCGAGTGCCTGCTGAAATTGTAGATGGCTTTTATCACACAAGAGGAAGCCTGGCCGCAGCAAGACAAGGAGACCAGGTAAATCCGAAAAAGATGTCTTCATCCACTCAATTTTATATCGTTGACGGACAACCGTGGAAAAATATGGTGATTGATATGGAGCAGCTCTATGGAAGGATGACAGAATTGCTGCAAGACAGTACAAACAGGGCATTAATTGAGGAGTATCAACCGATATATGCTGCAAGAGACCAAGACAAGGTCATGGATTTTATGCGCTCAAAAAAAGAAATGGTTGAGCAAAAATTTGGGATTAGCTTAACTAAAACAGGAATTACCAAAAATGATGAAGCCTATAAAGCAGCCGGAGGCGGTACCCCCCATCTTGACGGTGAATATACCGTTTTCGGAAGAGTGGTAGAAGGGTTAGAAGTCATTGATAAAATTGCCTCGGTAGAAACGACATTCAACGCACAGGGACAAAAAACTTTACCTGCAAACCCAATCACAATGATCATGGAAGTGATTGAAATGAAGAAAAAAGAGATCACTGAGAAGTATAGGTACAGCTACGAATAAGAATGAAAAAAATCCTTATTACGGGAGCGAATGGTTTGTTGGGACAAAAACTGATAAAGCATTATCATCACAATACGTCTGTTGAAATTATTGCTACCGGAATAGGAACAGATAGGCTGGGAAAAGGCAATTACACCTATTATACGATGGACATAACCGCTAAAAATGATGTTGAGCGCATGGTTTCGGAAATAGCTCCTGATGTAATTATCAATACTGCAGCAATGACCCGGGTAGACCAGTGTGAGACAGAATGTAAGGCTTGCCGGAACTTAAATGTCACCGCTGTTGAACATCTAATCAGGGCCTCTGAAAAAAATAACTGTTTCCTGATTCATCTTTCAACGGACTTCATATTTGACGGAAAGGCAGGCCCTTACAAAGAAGATGATATATCCGATCCAATTAGCTGTTATGGAAAAAGTAAGCTGGCATCCGAAAAGTTATTAGAAAAAAGTACCATTAAATATGCCATTGTAAGAACGCAGTTGGTTTACGGCGTGGTTACCGACCTTAGCAGATCAAATATCATTTTGTGGGTAAAAAAAAGCCTGGAGGAAGGAAAGGAAATCAAAGTAGTTAACGACCAGTGGCGCACTCCAACGCTGGCTGAAGACCTGGCAAAGGGCTGTGCCCTGATCGTGGAAAAGGAAGCTGAAGGCATTTTCAATATATCGGGAAAAGACATGTTATCACCTTATGATATGGCTGTTGCCGCTGCTGACTTTTTCGATCTGAACAAGTCGCTAATAAAAGAAGTAGATGGAAGCATATTTAAGCAGCCTGCAAGGCGCCCCCAAAAAACCGGATTTATTCTTGATAAATCAAGGGAAGTGTTAGGGTATGAGCCGGTCAGCTTCCGGGAAGGCCTGGCAGTATTAAAATCTCAATGGACAGACGCATGATAAGGTTCGCTAACTCATAGAAACTTCTCTTAAAATAAACCTGAGTTCGGTGAAGACAGCTCAAGTTCTTTATCATTTTTCTTTTCGGACACTTTTTTAAAGTACCATCCCATCCTAAAAGCTGAAAGCAGATTTAGAGCAGGTCTGAGATACTGCTTTCCAACACCGGATGGGCAATTACGTAAAATTATCAGAAAATGGATGCAGCCTGTCGTTTGACCCCATTATTGCGCTATTTTGAATTGACAGTTTACCGTATTTTCCATACGATCTCCAACCGAATAACTTTTCTCCATAAACTCAACGTTACCTTCATAATCAATTCGGATAGCCGTAGAACAGCAAGTGCCGTAATCAGGTGTTCTGATACACATCGCTGAGAGTGCCTTTTCTCTTTCATAATCCAATCCCGTATCAGGCAGGAGTCCATCTGCGGCAGTCTCGGTATCATCTATCAGACTGATCAAATCTTCCAGCTTAAATTTTTTTTGAATCAGGCATTCAAAGGCCGATTTTGCTTTTTCTACTTTTGGCCAGGGCGTATCCAACAAGGCATTGCTAAGCCCGTAAATTCCAAAACCCAGTTGATAAGAATCTTCACTGTGGCTCCCCGTATAGGCCATCTCCTCATCCAGGACAATTAAATTAAAGCCATTATACTTATCCCTCTTTTCCCGGACTTTTAAAGCGTAGGCTTCAGGTGAATCAGTACTTAATAAAAAATCAGTCGGCAAATCCCCTCGAGTCTTCGCATCCGATTTAATGTTTTTAATATCCCGATAATTTGTTACTGCGGCAAATCGTCCGTTTTTATTGATTCCCATCCAGGTTCCCATTGCAAGCAGATCTCTTCCCCCGAAAATTTCAGGATGGTCTTCCCACCAGTTGGCAGGACGGGTAGGCCGTGCATAAAATTCATCACGATTGGCAGTCAGGATAAATCGGTATTCAGGATGTGTATTAAAAGCAAAAGTGATCAGGCACATTTGATGTATACTTGGGTTATGAAAACGGTTTGGAGCTATTTTATAGCATATCAAAGAAAGCATTTTGACTGGAAAATGTATGGAGTAATACTCATTTTCATCATAATATGTATCATAATCAACTATAGACTGGATTTTGAGGACAGTATTATTGACTCCTACCACGGAAGCCCGATCAAGTGGCTTTGGATGTTTCTGTTCCACACTTTTCCTTTCGTGAGTGTCTCACTTATCATTTATGCTTTTGGAAAAGAAAAAAGCTGGCTGTCCAGCAAAAATTACTGGCTGAAAATCTTTGTCGGCTTTGGGCTCCTTGCTTTTGACAGATCTTTCTATGGCTTCAGTGTATGGTTCCAGGACCTGCCCAAAGCAGAGTTTTATTTTATAATAAAATGCCTTAGTTGGGCTTCCAGCCTGATCTTAGTAGTCATTCCGATGTTACTTCTTTATCCTGTGCTGGAGAAAGATCAGGAAAAAAATGGGTATGGCCTTAAATGGAAAAAGTTCGACCCCAAACCTTACTGCTTTTTATTGTTCATTGCAGCTATCTTCATCGGAATAGGTTCTTTTCTCTCGGAAATCAATGAATATTATCCCCGCTACCTGACATCCGGAGCCAGCCGCTATTTAAGTGCAAACCCCGAAACACCGGAGTGGCAGACCCTGCTCTTCTATGAACTTTGCTATGGCAGTAACTTCATCTCCGTTGAACTGATTTTTCGAGGTTTTTTAATCTTCGCTTTTACCCGGACACTTGGCAGTTATGCTGTATTACCTATGGTCGCCACGTATGCCTTTCTTCATTTTGGAAAGCCTTTGGGAGAAACGATTAGTTCCGTATTTGGAGGATATATCTTAGGAATCATCTCTTACAACAGCCGCAATATCTGGGGAGGAATATTTATTCATCTTGGAGTCGCATGGCTGATGGAACTTTTTGGATGGTTACAGCAATGAAATTAAATTTGCAGTAAATCGGGGTGTAGCGCAGTCCGGTTAGCGCGTTCGCTTAGGGTGCGAGAGGCCGGAGGTTCGAATCCTCTCACCCCGACGTAAAAACCTCCTCACAGATTGCAGGGAGGTTTTTTTATTGGTCTAAGGACAGCCTTCATCACAAATACCCCCTAAGCAGCAATGCCGGCTTATGGTCTAACTTTGCGCCAATGAAAAAAGGTGCGATAATAGATGCGCTTGAAATCACCGGTATCTCTGCTGAGGGAAAGGGAGTCGGCAGGATAGATGGTCAGGTGGTTTTCGTAAAAGAAACCGTACCCGGCGATGTGGTGAAAGCTAAGATAGTAAGTAAACGAAAAAAGTTTCTTGAAGGTATCAGGGAAGAAGTTATCAAAACTTCTGCTGATCGGATAAAGCCATTTTGCGAACACTTCGGATGGTGTGGAGGCTGCAAATGGCAGCACATGAGCTATGATGCCCAGCTTAGATACAAGCAGGCGCACATAGCACAGAATTTAAGAAAACTGAGCGGACTGAAATTACCCGGAGTAAAGCCTGTTCTAGCTTCAAAAAAAACCACTTTTTACCGTAATAAGCTGGAGTATACCTTTTCTAATTTCCGATGGCTGACCAAAGAGGAGATTGATTCGGGTGAGGATCATATTCAAACGGGATTAGGTTTTCATATTCCTAAGCGATTTGATAAAATCCTGAACATCAATAAATGCTGGCTACAGAAAGACCCCTCCAATGAAATCAGACTTGCGATTAAGGAGTTCGCAGATGAACACAACATCCCATATTTTGACCTGAAAAAGCAGGAAGGTTTTCTAAGAAATCTCGTAATAAGAACGGCATCGACGGGGGAGGTCATGGTCATCCTTCAGACGGCCTGCCATGATAAAGAATGGCTGGATCTGATACTTAATTTCACGAAAAAGAAGTTTCCGGTCATTACTGCCCTGCTATATGTAATCAATGAAAAAGGAAATGATTCTTTTCATGATTTAGAAGTAAAACTTTTTTCCGGTAAAGACCACATCATGGAGGAGATGAGCAATCTTAAATTCAGGATCGGTCCTAAGTCTTTCTATCAGACGAACTCAGCACAGGCTCATGAGTTGTACAAAATCGTAGCAGAATATGCCGGCCTGACAGGAGGTGAACTGGTTTATGACCTTTATACAGGAACCGGAACCATTGCCAACTTTATAGCCGGGAAAGCAAAGAAAGTCATAGGAATCGAATGCGCTACTGCCGCTATTGAGGATGCTAAACTTAACAGCGAGATCAACGGAATCACCAATACCGCATTTTTTGCCGGAGATATGAAGGACATGCTGGTCAGTGGTTTTGTCCGTCAGCATGGCAAACCGGACGTAATCATCACCGATCCGCCAAGGGCAGGGATGCACCCGAAAGTAACCCGATTCCTGACAGATTTAAAAGTCCGCCGAATCGTATATGTAAGCTGCAATCCGGCGACACAAGCAAGAGACCTTGAGGTACTAAGTCAGGCCTATGATGTGGCAAGCATCCAGCCGGTAGACATGTTTCCACAAACCCAACACATTGAAAATGTCATATTAATGAAGCACCGTAACCCCTGAAATGCCGGATGATACCTGTTTTAAGAGATGGGCAGAACCTTGGTGCAAATAACAAGCCGGATTGCACCTGAACATCATTTAAAGAAGCCCCCGCCGATATTGATTTTAATTTAAACCCCCTGCTGCTCCCCTTCCGTCCATAGAGAGCTGCGGCCATTAACTTTGAAAGCTATATCTCGTAAAGGATAAAGGGATGTGAGCATACATATCTGCAAGAATCAAATAATAGAAAGTAAGATTAAAACCATTGAGGCCATTTCCGATTCCGGAATTTTTGGTTTTAATTAATAACGATGGAAGATAAAATCAATGAGATAATCGAAGGTAACTGCGTTGAGGTTATGAAATCATTTGAATGTAATGCAATTGACCTGACCGTAACTTCACCACCCTATGATAATCTAAGAACTTATAAAGGCTTTGTATTTCTCTTTGAAGAGATTGCAGGGGAACTATTCAGGATTACTAACCCCGGGGGAATGGTGGTTTGGGTAGTCGCTGACGCTACCATTGACGGTTCTGAAACAGGATCCGGTTTTGAACAAGCGCTTTACTTCAAAAAAGTTGGATTTAACCTCCATGACACCATGATTTTTCAGAAGACTAACCCCATTCCGCAGATTTACAGAAAGCGTTACAACAACATCCTCGAGTACATGTTTGTGTTCAGTAAAGGAGAGGTCAAAACCCATAATCCCATCAAAGTAGACTGCCTTCATGCAGAACTGCAATTGAACGGAACAACTTACAAAAACTATTCAAAAGGTGAACAAAAAAGGGAAAAGATGGCCAACCCTGTCAAAAACAAAAAGATAAAAGGCAATATCTGGGAATATGTCGTTGGTAAGAAAGCCGAAGATCAAGAGGCAAAAGGACATCCTGCACCATTTCCATGCGCTCTGGCACGAGATCACATAAAATCATGGACGAACGATGGAGATATTGTGCTTGATCCCATGTGTGGAAGCGGAACAACCTGTATAGCTGCCCTTCAACTAAATCGCCGCTTCATCGGAATAGATATGAGTCGTGAATATTGTGAACTTGCAAGAAATCGTATCAAAAGCTATAAAAGTCAGCCGGGATTGTTCAAAGAAGAACCGGGAACTTATAGGACTAAAAATAGATAGCAGCGATATAAGTATGCGTTCGTTTTACTTTTACCGGCTCAAAATCAAACCATCGTATGCTCATCGGTCAAATAACAAGAAAAATCCGGTAACATTGCAACAATTGGTGCTCCTATCTCAATATGTATGCAGAACGATCCCGAATTAAATCCTAAATATCTGGGCAAAATATCCGCTGACTTTGTGAAAGCAGCGGAGAGCCTCAGAGAAGCATCTTATGCTATACGCAGGCAGGAATTCTCCAAATATCCTGTCTTCCCTATGTGTCAAACCGAACAATCCATTGGGCAGATGCTGATAGAAGCAGGACAGGCCGAAAACGAATGGCACTACTCTGCCTCTTTCATGGAAGAGTTCGTTCAAAGAGGACTTATCGCCAATGAAGAGCTGTTTCAAAAAAACTACAAGAACCCTGATGAGTTCTGCTGCTTGTTCGTGATCGATCAGGAGTTCACCCACTTCGTATTTGTGCCTTATCCCATAGATTGATACCATGGTATATGAAAAACCGCGTAAATGAGGAAGGGGATATAAATCCGGCATGGTTACCTCATTATTATATTTAATGGATGATTTCCTTTCAGCATCAGCATGGTAATCACTCCTTTTTAATCTGTTTACATTTTTAGTAAAAAAACGGACGACCCCTTGACAATTAAATATTTTTATACTTACTTTGTATTCTAATAAAAAAGGATTAACCTTGCAACTGAAATAATTTTTTAACAAATTAAATTAATTCGTTATGAAAAATCTTATTTTTTATTTAATGTTAGGTGTGCTGTTCGCTTGCCCCGCACTCGGACAGATCAAGCTGGCAGGCATGGGAACCTGGAGAGGTGGTTCTGTATTTGCTATCAACTCGGACGGCAGTATGCCGGAACAGTGGAAGGAATTTGAAATTCCTCCGGCAAGGCCAATAGGCAGTCTTGTAGCGGTCAACGGAAAACTCTGGGGAATGACCAGCGTGGGAGGCGTTACAGGAGTCGGAACCATCTTTCGAATGGATAGCGATGGCGGTAATTTCTCAGTGGTTCACAATTTTGATGGTATCAACGGAACAAAACCA
>JACONI010000009.1:0-18225 GCA_014323825.1 Ekhidna sp.
ATAACTATAGTGTTTCGGTAAGTCCGCCAAACCGTATTCGCTTGTCTGCTCCCGTTACAGATGTAAGCTCGGGTATTTTGACATTCTTTCTTACCCCGCCAAGTGCCGGAAATACTGAGTACGCCATAATTACTTTTACAAGCACTACGGATCCCGCACAGAAGGTAAATTTAGTCATAATTCTGCCGCCGCCAAGCTAGGGATAAAAAGGCGCGCAGAAAAGTAGAAGAGAAACCTTGAAGGTTTAAACAACGAAACGACAGCACCACAAAAACCTCCAAGGTTTCCCAAACCTTGGAGGTTTAAATGACCACGATAGCAAAGCGTAGAAGCCCTCTCCGCTTTGGCGAATCATTCACTTTTGGGAAGTTTGAAACTCTCCAAACCTCTGTCATAAAGCCCTTGCAGGAAGTGTGAGGGCTTTTTTCGTTGAATAGTATAAGCATAGAACCCTTCAAGGTTTAACTAACGAAACGACAGCAACACAAAACCTTGGAGGTTTAAATGACCACGATAGCAAAGCGTAAAAGCCCTCTCCGCTTTAGTGAATCATTAATTTTTGGAAAGTTTGAAACTTCCCGAAATCTCTGTCATAAAGCCCTTGCAGGAAGTGTGAGGGATTTTTTCGTTGAATAGTATAAGCATAGAACCCTTCAAGGTTTAACTAACGAAACGACAGCACCACAAAACCTTGGAGGTTTAAATGACCACGATAGCAAAGCGTAAAAGCCCTCTCCGCTTTGGCGAATGATTAACTTTTGGGAAGTTTGAAACTCTCCAAACCTCTGTCATAAAGCCCTTACAGGAGTGTGAGGGATTTTTTTTGTTGAACAGTATAAGCATAGAAACCTTCAAGGTTTAACCAACGAAACGAAAGCACCACAAAAACCTCCAAGGTTCCCAAAACCTTGGAGGTTTAAATGACCACGATAACAAAGCGTAAAAGCCCTCTTCGCTTTGGCGAATGATTAACTTTTGAAAAGTTTGAAACTTCCTGAAACCTCTGTCATAAAGCCCTTACAGGAGTGTGAGGGATTTTTTTGAATGGCATAAGCCTGCGGGTATCTTTTTATGCTAGTGGATGAAAGACAAAACAGAGATCATCTAAAATTTATGATGGTCTCAGGAATTTTTAATTTACTTGTTGAACTTGAGATTTTATTCTACCTGTATTATAAATATATCTGTCACCGTCAGTACTGTCGCAATATTCAACTACGGATTCTCCAAATTGCTGTTTTTCTTAGATTTTATATAATATTAAATATGATCTGGCCGGAGTTGTTTACTGATTTTTTCGTTTCCTTTTATTTAAAGGTGAAAAGATAAAGAGAGGATTTAAAATCATGCGCTTTATAGAAAGTATACTTTTTGTAAATGGTAAGTATCATAATCTTGATCTTCATCAAAAAAGGATGGTTCAGACCTTTGACAGATTTATGCCAGGGGCTAGCAGTCATCAATTGGAGGATATTCTGCCCAAGTTTGCATTAGATGGCAGATATAAGGTAAGAGTGGTCTATGATGCAGATTATGATATTGAAGTCTCAGCATATCACCCTAAGAAAATCACCTCCCTTAAAGTCATAGAATCAGGGCACTTTGATTACTCTTATAAATTTGAAAATAGGAGTCATATTAATGAACTATTGAATCAATCTAAAGCCGATGATATTATTATTTCGATAGATGGTCAGGTCACTGACAGCAGCTATTCGAATCTTGTTTTTTGGGACGGAAGAGACTGGTTTACTCCGGATACTCCTTTATTAAACGGTGTAAAAAGGCAGCAACTTTTAAAAGAGAAAAGAATAAAAGAAGCATCCATCAGTGTTAATGATTTGCAGACTTTCCAAAAAGTAAGTCTGATAAATGCGATGTTAGATCCGGGAGAAGTTGAAATTCAATTTAGTGTAGTGGACTCATTTACTTAAATGTAAACGATTGATTGCCCATTCAGCAAAGGATGATTCACCATTTTTTCTAAGAGATTGTGGAAGGTGGCTGCTTTAAAAATGCTTTAGCCCGATCAATCATGGACTAATCTCAATGCTTCTTCCGGGCATTTTACTTAATGATTTCATAAATTCAACTACTTATCGGAACCTCTTAAAGGAATGAGAATTCTGACCTGAAGGAATACTAATGACCAAAACCTTTCTTCAGATCTAATCCCAGTTTACGTTCATATCTACGTTCAAAT
The DNA here is from genome assembly GCA_014323825.1 of Ekhidna sp. GTDB lineage: Bacteria > Bacteroidota > Bacteroidia > Cytophagales > Cyclobacteriaceae > Ekhidna. The sequence continues at coordinate 2,204 of JACONI010000009.1, forward strand.
CCACGTTCAGCATTCAAAATGGACACTTCACCGAATGGTCCTCTTTCAGGTTTTATTCTGATACCTCCTAAAAAAGAGTGAAAAAATGCTGAATGTTTAAATGGTGAACGCTTATATAATCCTTTTGTATTTAAAGATAATACTTCTTCCCATCCCGAACTCCGGTTGGCCCCCAGTCCGCCTCCCACAAAGAAGCTGAAATTTCGGACTTTAACTACATCAAAATTGATATCATACCTTATGGAGAAGGAATCAAATTCGGACGATTCCCCCAAGACGACGAAAATGCCCCTTCCAAAATATCTTCCGTAAGTCAGGTTAGGGTGATGTCTAAATCGCCCATTCCCTATTGGCCTCTGGACTCCCACTCCCAGAGTCCATGCAAAGCCTCAGGAGGTTAGGTTTTCGCCAAAAGAAGGTCCAAAAGCAAATCCAAGATCTAAAGGCTTTTGAGCTCGGCAGGCTGCCGAAATAAGACAGACAACAAGCGAAAGAAGTAAAATCCTTATCATTTACAAGTTGTTTTAACTGACATGACTAAGATACATTCAAAGCTAAAAAAGTTGTAAAGAGTAAACAATGCTAAAATTGAATTAAAATCATCGGCTATTTTTACCATTATTTTACCATTAATGGAGTATGTTAATCTGGATATAAATGATGGGATCGGCACCGTTGAGTTCTTTACTGAACAAAGCAATTCTTTACCCGGCAATATTTTAAAAAAATTAGCATCTACTATCAATGAGGCAGGGGAAACCCTCGAAATCAGGGTAATAGTTCTCAAAAGTGGAGGGGATCGTGCATTTTGTGCCGGTGCTAATTTTGATGAGTTAATCACAATTGACAGTCCGGAGCGGGGGTATGAATTTTTTATGGGCTTTGCTAATGTTATAAACGCAATGCGCAAAGCTCCGAAGTTCATTATTGGCAGGTTGCAGGGGAAGGCTATCGGCGGCGGTATCGGGCTGGCCGCTGCAACAGATTATTGCTTTGCAACGAGATTTTCATCCATCAAATTAAGTGAACTTGCGCTGGGCATAGGTCCTTTCATTGTATCTGCCCCTATTGAAAGAAAAATAGGACTGTCAGCGATGTCTCAAGTGAGTATAAATGCCGAAAAATTCTACGACCCTAAGTGGTGTCGTGAAAAAGGATTGTTCAATGAAGTTTTTGAAAGTACTGAAAAGATGGATAAAGTTACGAATGAGTTCGTTAAAAAACTTGCCGGTTATAATCCTGAAGCGATGAGGGAAATGAAAAAAGCATTTTGGCAGGGAACCGACCATTGGGATGAACTTCTTTCCGAAAGAGCAAAAACAAGCGGGAAACTGGTGCTCTCTGATTTTACGCGAATATTTATTCAAAAATTCAGAAATAAGTAGATTTAAGGGCATCTTTGCTTAAAATTCGATGAGCAGGTGGAAAGAGAGGGATGCATCAGAAAACTTCTGATAAAGAAATTAATCAAAGTCTTTAAAAAAAAGTAAAATATCATTTAAAAATTACACTATGAGATTATTATCTGCAAAATATAAGTTGCTAATCATATTGGGACTCATGTCTTCTCTATCCGGCTACACCCAAAAGAAGATTCGGGTAGAGCATGTCACTGACGGGACTTTCCGTGAGCGATCGGTGAAAAGTCTTAACTGGATGAAAGATGGTCAATTCTACAGTGCTTTAGAAGAGAATAAAATCAAAAAGTACAGTGTGCTGAGTGGAGAGGAAGTAGAGACCATAGTAGATGGAGATGAACTTGATCTTTTGATCGGATCATACGGTTTTAGTGATGATGAGTCCATCGTCCTGATCATGACAGATAGACAGCCCATTTACAGAAGATCATATACTGCCATTTTCTATCTCTATAACCGAAATTCTAAAGAAGTAAAAAAACTCTCTGAAGGAAGACAATCCTACGCCGCTATTTCACCGGATAACTCTAAAGTTGCTTTTACCAGGGATAACAATTTATTCTATGTTAATATCGCTTCGGGAGAGGAGATGTCCGTGACGACTGACGGTAAGTTCAACTACATCATTAACGGAAGTACTGATTGGGTTTATGAAGAAGAACTCTACATCACAAAGGCTTTTGAATGGTCTCCCGACAGCAAAAAAATAGCCTATTACAGGTTTGATGAAGCCAATGTAAGAGAGTACAACATGCAGATGTGGAATGATGGGGCCTTGTATCCTGAAGACTATAGATACAAATATCCAAAGGCCGGTGAGGATAACTCCGTAATTGAAATCCATGCTTACGAGATTGAATCCGGTAAGAAAACGAAGCTTGATATTGGAGCAGAGACAGATATTTACATTCCCCGAATTTACTGGACAAGGGATGCCAACCTTCTTGCAATTCAGCGACTGAACCGATTACAAAATCAGCTTGACATTTTACATGCTAACGTCTCAACCGGATCTTCCGAAGTAATCCTCACGGATAAAAGTGATACCTACATTGACTTTCCGTTCTGTGATGATTTGACTTACCTGAAAAATGGAAAGCAGTTTCTATTCAGCAGTGAAAAAAATGGTTATAAACATTTCTATCTCTACAATATGGACGGAAGTCTGGTCAATCAAATTACAAAAGGAGATTTTGAAGCACTCGAAATGGTTGGGCTGGACCAGGATAAAAACATACTTTACTACACAAGCACAGAAGAATCTCCACTGGAACAGCAGCTTTACGCTATTGCTCTTTCCGGTAAATCGAAAAAGAAATTAAGTAATGAAGAAGGTCATCATGGCATTAACATGAGTGGTGACTGTAGCTACTATATGGATTACTTTTCAAGTGCTGATGAGCCTTTGGTCGTTGTGCTCTATCAATCAAAAGGAAACAGGAAGATCAAAGTAATGGAAGACAATCAAGACCTCAAGAAAAAACTCAGGGAGTATGCCTTTGTAAACAAAGAGTTTTTCACTATAAAAAATGATAATGGTGAAGAACTCAATACTTATTTTCTGAAGCCTGTAGATTTTGATGCAGGCAAAAAATATCCTTTGCTAATTTATCAATATAGCGGTCCCGGCTCAGTCAATGTCAATAAGAGATGGAGTAGCGGCAGCTTTGTTCTTCATCAGTACTTTGCTCAGAATGGATATATTGTTGCTGTGATTGACTCACGAGGTACAGGAAATCGAGGTGAAGCATGGAAAAAAGTCACCTATAAGCAACTTGGTAAATACGAAACAGAAGACCTCATTTCTGTAGCCAAAATCTTAGGCAGTTACGACTACATTGACAAAGAAAGAATTGGTATTTGGGGATGGAGCTATGGAGGCTACATGTCTTCATTATGTATCCTTAAAGGAAATGATGTTTTTAAAACAGCCGTAGCCGTAGCCCCGGTAACCGCTTGGAGATATTATGATACCATCTACACCGAAAGATATCTTCAACGACCACAAGACAATCCGGAGGGATATGATGAAAACAGTCCTGTCAGGCATGTGAATAAACTGAAAGGAAACTATCTGCTCATTCACGGGACCGGTGATGACAATGTTCACTTTCAAAATTCAGTAGCCTTACAGAACGAACTATTAAACGCCGGTAAGCAGTTTGATTCATTTTATTATCCGGATCGTCCACATGGAATGGGAGACAGAAGAGGTCATCTGTACCGGATGATGGCAGATTACATCATGGAAAAATTATAGAATAAAGAAGCTGATTCCCGACTTTATGTATAGCCTTAGTAAAAAATAGTACATCTAAAAGGTGATATTGACAAATGAAAAAACCTTTAACAAGTTTAAACTTCAAAAAATTATTTGTATTCTCGCCATTCATTATTTGTCCTGTATTATTTTTTAGAATATGAAAAAGTATCAATATTTAAGATCAATTATTCTATTAGCAATTAAGATTAATGAACAAACGATAAATTCAATAAGCAAGCCGAGTGGTGACCAAATTTCAGTTCGAAATCTTAATTTTAGAATTAATTTGAAAGAATATGCTCACTCATTTTAAAAACAACCAAATATCTTTTCAAAAACATCACATATCAGGAATCCTTTTATTCTTCAATATGTTTACTTTGACGAAGTTAGAATAAGGGGAATAATACATGAGCAATAAGCAGATAGCAACAGTTGGAGGAGGCTGTTTCTGGTGTGTGGAAGCAGTAATGCAACGTTTAAGAGGGGTAGAAGCCGTAATGCCGGGTTATGCCGGAGGGAAGACAGTGAATCCTTCCTACCGGGAGGTATGCGGGGGGCGAACAGGGCATGCGGAAGTAGTTCAGGTTACTTTTGATGCAGATGAAGTTTCATATAAAGACCTTCTAATCGTCTTCATGACTACTCACGACCCAACCACTTTGAATAGACAAGGTGCTGATGTGGGTACACAATATCGCTCAATTATTTTGCCTCACGATGAGGCACAGCAGAAAATAGCTGAAGAAGTACTGATCGAATTAAAAGACACGTTTGATGATCCGATTGTTACAGAGATCAAGCCGTTGGAGGATTTTTACGAAGCAGAGGAGGATCATCATAATTATTACAACCAACACCGAGAGCAGGGCTACTGTAGTTTTGTCATCCGTCCCAAAGTTGATAAATTGAAGCAGCAATACAAAGATCGATTGAAAGCGGAGGTCGTTTAAATGAATTAAAGAAACTTCACTGAGGAGGTTGATGGTGAAATTAAGTGAGACATTATTGAAGCCTTGTGAGATGTCTGAAGAAAAAGTTCTAAACCTCCTTGAGGGAAGCAGAGTTTAATCAGGCAAAGAGAAAGTGATATGCTAAACTGGAATGATATCTTAAATTTTGCAGACAAAAAAAATCCTGAGCCGGACCGGAGAGTGGAGAAAACTGAAAAGGAATGGAGGAGTATACTAATGCCGGAACAATTTCAAATTACTCGTCAGAAAGGAACCGAGAGACCATTTAGTTCTGATGTATGCAGCAGGTTTGAGCCGGGCCGGTACGAATGCGTATGCTGTGGCACACTTCTTTTTGATGCAGATGAAAAATTTGAGAGTGGAACCGGCTGGCCGTCTTTTACACAGCCATTCAGGGAAAATGTAATAGCTTACATCCGGGATCAGTCGTTTGGTATGTCAAGAATTGAAACGATCTGTAACACTTGTGATGCACATTTAGGTCATGTTTTCCCTGACGGGCCGGAACCCGGTGGTTTGCGCTACTGTATGAATGCAGCGGCATTGAAGAAAGTAGAAGTGGTACAAGTTTGAGCCTATTCTTCAAGCAGGTCTTCTTGTAAAAAATGGTTTCTGATTTTATGATATGAGAACCCTTTCCGGTGTTTTTATATCATCCTGCGGGTTACTTTAGTAGCAGGAATGAAGCGAGTTGTCCGGAGTCAATGATATGTTCTAAAAATGTACCTCTTTTTTAAAGTCAATATTTAGCTTGTCTATAATTTGAAAAATTTTAAACTCTTCATCATTGAATTTCACTTTTCTCAACCACCCTTCTTTATCAAAGTTTTGCTCAAGAATGCAATGAGTAAACCGAGCATGGGTATTTGGGCTGACAACGAGTAAATTCTTAAAATGATTTCCTTTTTTAGGCTCAATGTGGTGTACATCAAAGTATGGTTCGTAACTTTCAGTTAAAAACGTAAAATCAGTCACTTGGCACCTACCGGAATATAATTCAAGTAAAATTTTTCTAATTGAACATGGTACGTTTTCTCTTACTTTAGTTTTATTTTTTTCTATAAATTTTCTTTCATTAATTTCTTGTTTTGAACGGAAAATAAATTCATTTTTTAAAATTTGAGCTTGGGTTAAATTTACAAAGCGTGAAATATCGGTTAGATTTCTTTCTGCTTCATCTTCACTGATTGATTGTTCAAAATCAGCACGTTTAGTTTTCAATAGATGTTGAAATAATTTTTCGGGTAGTATTCTAAACTTATCATTATCAAGCAATTGAATGACTAATTCTTCGCCATCCACTATGCTGTGGTTTTTATAAAATTCTCTTAAACCACCAATTCTACACTCTCGGCTACTACTATTATAGGGTGTAAATGTTTTGCGCTCAATCTGTCCGTTATCATTCACCAAAAATATCTTATTGGTATTTTTAGGAAAAAGATCAATTAAGGACATCGGAATTGCCAGCAAGCCTTTGTTAATCCGACTTTTAGTAGTTTTTATAGTAATATAGCTTATTGGTAATTCAGATTTTACTTTTTTCATTTTTGAGATCTTCGACTGTATCAGCTTCTTGCCAACTTTCTAATGTCGTAAAAAATTTTTGTTTTTTTATTTTTAAATTTCTTGCTATTTGAATTGCTTCTTCCTCATTTTTAGCAGAAACTTCATAATTGCAAAATCCTGTGTAATAAATATTGACATTAAACTTTTTCATGATGCAAAAGATATTGTTGGGTTAGGATACAAAGAAACAAATCCCTGAATAACTCCGGCCTGTTTTAGAAAATCAACTTTCTTTTTGTAGCTGTCGGTAATGGGGCTGTTTCCTAATATGATAATCGGAATTTTAGCAGACTCAACTCCTGAAACTCGGATATTTATTGATTTGCCTATTGCTTTGAGCATAGCGTCAGAACGTAAAATGGAAGGATTCCCTTTGTGGGTTTTGACATCTCCTTCAAATTTCAGTTTCCAGGTCACATCATCATACGAGTAGTTATTGACAATACTCATTTTAACCTCAAATATTAATTTGATATTTTTTGCAGGTTGAGAAGTGCTGTTCGTTGTGCAAAATGCTAAATCAGCATCCGTTGTATTTGTTAAACCTAATTCGGGACAAACTACAGAATTAACAGCATGTAATTTGAGGTCATTTGCGATTGGTTGAAAAAAGTCCTTACACCATCTCTCTGTGTATTGCCCTATCAAAGCATTTCTACTTTGCAGTGTCTGCCCCTTGGTAGTTTTATTCTTGGGTGCATAGGCAAAATGCCCGTCTGTTAAATCATAAAATAGTTGTTCAGGTGAGGCAAAATTTTTTAGTGCTTCTTCAAAAAATCTTATTTCCGTTTCCTTGTTCCAAAATTCCATGTCCGTTAAATGCGTATAAACTTTTCTTTTTTGTTTGCTTTGCCCTATTCAGGTTTTATGCTGCGCTTTTTTGGACTGCTGCTTTATATCCGTATCCGTAACTTAAATTTAGTAAAATATAATAATGTACGAAAGGTTTTCTTCATCGAAATACGGATTGTAGACATAATATATGCTAACACACATACGTGTTATTCCCTTCCATTTTAATTACTAACCTGATTGGAAATAGTGTATTTAAGGCTTGCTATTTTTAAAGTGAAAGAGCTAAGCAGTAATTTCTGATACTCTCAGGTTTTTTAGTCCTACTTAACTTTGATACATGCAACCTATCCTGTTCATAGACCGTGACGGCACCATTATCCGGGAGACAGAGGATGAAAAAATTGAGAAAGTAGAAAAGCTGGATTTTTTGCCTGAATTGCTTTATTACCTAAAGAAGATCAAAGAAGAGTTTGACTATCTCTTTGTTATGGTTACCAATCAGGATGGGCTGGGAACAGAAGCATTTCCCGAGTGTGAATTTTGGCCGGTACACAACTTCATCATTCGTTTGCTGGAATCAGAAGGAATTCAATTTGATGCGATTCATATTGATGAACATTACGAAAAAGACAATCACCCGAATCGAAAGCCGGGAACGGGGATGCTTACAGCCTATATGAATGGAGATTATGATTTAGCCCATTCTTTTGTGATAGGTGATCGTGCTACCGATGTACAGTTGGCGAAGAATCTGGGCTGCAAAGCGATTTACTTAAACTCAGCTTACTCGGACACCACTACGAAGGCAGAGCTAATGCCTAAAGGTTGGAAAGAAATCTACGAATACCTGGTAAGTCTCAGATAATTGACCTTTCCGGCATGGCAGCCAACGCAACTAAAATCAATAGGATCGAAATCCCAAAGAAAATGGTTTGAATACGAAATTTTACCTGAGCATCCTCCGCCTTCTTACTAATAGACCTTCCAACTTGTGCTGACGCTACCGCTAAAATCATCATTAAAATATGCTCTACTGACCAGTATCTAATTACTTTATCACTCATATCGAAGGTGACAAACGGGCTGATGAAATAGAGGGTAAGTCCTAGCAAGAGCTGTAGGTGCATCAACCCAACGTATGTGGGAGCGATTACTTTATCGAATCTGGAATAAGAAGCATCGCCAAACCATCCGATGAGTGATTTGATAATAACAATCACTGCTACCAGAAGTACGAGATACCTAAGTCCTGAATGTGCATGAAGCAGAAAATGATACATCAAGCTAAAATTTGATCAAATATACATCACGGATGTATTATATAGCCTGCGTCTAGGATGTAGGCATAGATTAAAAGCCCGGTAGCAATTCCATAGTAAATACTTCTGAAACGGAACTTGACAGAATTATCAGAAGAATTTAATGTAATAAGTCGTCCACCTTGGGTCATTATGGTTGCGAATAAGGTAAGCACAATGTGTTCAATGGCTTTCAAGCTCTCTTCGTATCCGTGACTAAGGGTGAAAAGATGATAAGCTTCAACTGCTAACTGTATATAAAGCATTACAATAAATATATTGGCAAATATTTTGTCAATGTAATTGTAATTACCTTCTCCAAAGTAACCAATGACGGACCTTAAGGTAATAGATACTCCTAAGATAAGAGAAGTAAAAACAGAGAATTCTTGAATACCTTTTAGTATTTCCATTTAATCAAGTTTAAATGTACCACAACACACAAATTGATTTTTGAAGTGTTGTCCGGCTTCCTTATTTTTATTTTTCTATAGTGCGGTATAGCAAAAATCATAAAGATCCTTTCAGTATTTGTTTACGAAATGAAGATAATTAGTATATTCCAATATCCCAAAGATAACTAAACTATAATTAGAGGTAGAACAAACGAATTCTTATAGCCCTAATGCGGTCAGGGCACTCTCGAAAAAGGCAATCAGACGGGTTACTTGAGCACGGAAATGGTGGAGAGGGTCAAGTCGGATTCAAAAAATCAAACGGGAATTCATATAATTGCCAAACGGATTAATGAAGGTAAGAGGTTGGGAGTGGATTCGAGGACAGAGCCGGTAAGCTAACACTCTTTCAAGTTGAGAGTTAATAAACTATGGTACTGAAGTTAATCGTGGATTTTGGCTTAGTCGTACTCATCTGGATGACCCAGCTCGTGGTGTATCCGGGGTTCACTTATTACTCCAAACCTGACTTAATTGACTGGCATACTAAATATACCATTTACATTTCAATCATCGTTATGCCGCTGATGGTGGCTCAGGCAGGCATCCATGGTTGGCAGCTTTTTAATGAATTTAGCCTGATAGGAGTAAGCACGTTTGTTTTGATAGTTTTAATATGGGTGAACACCTTCTTTTTTGCCGTGCCGCTCCATAATGAAATCTCAGCACAGCAAAATGTAATGGAAGCTGCTCAGGGTTTAGTTAGAATAAACTGGTATCGGACTGTGCTCTGGTCTGTTGTTTTTTTGTTGTCTGTTTGGGATTATCTAAGAAATTAAGGATAGCCTGATTTGTTTCTGCCGGCTTGTCAATGTTACAAATGTGACCGGCATCACGAATTAACTTCAGTTCAGCGAAATGCTTCTCTCCGGAGAATTTGCAAGCACTTGGCAGGAAAATGTAATCGTATTCCCCCATAAGAATCAACATGGGATTGTGAACCGGCTGTCGGTGAAATGATTTCAACAATAAGAAAAACTCACTATAAAGACCCAGCCATCTGAGATACTCCTTCGCTCCAAGAGTTCTTGCCTGCTGTTGATAGATTCTCCTGGCAGGCTGGTGTTCCTTTTTGGGAATTAATAAATAGGAAAAGACCTGATACATTCTTTGGTAGGAGAGGAATAGGTTTAAAAAGCGGGCAAGATGAACGAAAGATTTGATGCTCCAATTTGCATTAAAAACGCCACCAATAAATACCATCTTCATCACTAAATCAGGTCTTCGCTTGTACAGTGCCTGCATCATCACGCTGCCAAAAGATAAGGTAACGAAGTGCGCTTTATCAATATTCTCTTCGTCCAGTACTCTTAATATATCCTTGCTGACAATATCAAAATTGTAACGACTATATGCCGGCTGGATATTTTTTGACCGGCCATGATCTCTCAGGTCAATAAGCAAAATATTATAATGCTTTTTAAATGCGTTTATCTGGAAATTCCAGGTCTTAATGCTGCCGCCTGCACCATGAATAAAGACAATCCACTCAGAAGTAAGATTATCCATGTAAATTTTATAATTGAGAATATCAGACATGTTCAATCAACAATTCGAAGTGGTATAGGTTTTATTCTCATGAATAATAACTGGCAGCGTTTAACCCTTCGTATCGCAGCAATCTACAATCTCCTTTGGGGAGCTTGGGTAGTATTGTTTCCCAATCATTTTTTTGAGCTGGTAGGGATGGATCCTCCTCTTCATTCCATGATCTGGCAAGGGATGGGGATGGTCATAGGAGTTTATGGTTTTGGGTACTGGTGGGCATCGCAAGATCCGCTTACCCACTGGCCAATTGTAGCCGTAGGCTTCCTTGGAAAAATATTCGGACCGTTGGGATTTGTGATGAACTATGCTTGGGGCAATGTGCCTTTTGGATTTTTTTACACATTGATCACTAATGATTTTATCTGGTGGATTCCTTTTTTTTTGATCTTGAAAAAAGCATTCATATCGGGTAAAATGAAAATGGTATGAAGAAAGTAAATCTCTATTTACAATCATTATTTTATGTCTTTGCAGGTGTAAATCACTTTATAAATCCTGAGTTTTATTATCCACTCATCCCTGATTACCTGGATGACTTATCGGGTTTTATTAATATTTTTTCAGGAGTGGGTGAGGTATTCCTTGGCATTTCTTTATTGATACCGAAATTGAGAAAGAGAGCGGCTTACGGGATTGTCTTGATGCTCATTGCTTTTGTTCCTTCTCATATTTACTTCATTCAAACAGGAAGTTGTATTGACAATAGTTTGTGTGTTGACGAATGGATTGGCTGGGTTCGTTTGGTGGTTATTCATCCACTTCTCATCCGGTGGGCCTGGAGTGTGAGAGATTTTGCATAAGGAGTACCGGCAGACGCTTATCGGAGTTATTGGACATGATATGGTGGTCTCACTTCCGGTGTAATTACCGAAAAAGACCGGCAGTTATTTCGATGCCATAAGCGTTCATGAGTGTAGTCTTTCCCGTTGCGAATTGCTTTTATAATACTGCCAAAAATTTCAGTCGGTGGCAGGGAATCCCTCCGAATTAGATACACATAAGTAATTTTGTCTGCGTTTGTTTATTGTTAGGTTTTAATTAAAATAGTTGTTTTTGATGAAAATAATTCTAAAGCTGTTTTTTCTGTACTCATTTTTTATTTCATTCAGGGGAAATAGTCAGGGCTATGAGATCAAAGTTAAAATTGAAGGTGCTCAGGAAGCTGATTTACTCCTTGGATATTATTTATCCGGGAAGACTTATTTGAAGGATACGGCCAAATATATGGACGGTGATTTTACTTTCTCAGGTAGTGAACCTTTAGATCATGGAATGTATCTGCTGGTACAAAATGGAAATCTGTTGTTTGACCTGGTCATTGGTAAGGATCAAAGCTTCTCCATTAAAACCACCTTTGACGATTACATCAATTCTATTGAAGTAGATGGAGATAAAGACAATCAACTTTTTTTTGACAATATGCGCCTTAGCATAAAGCGAAACGAAGAGGCAGCACCTCATGTGGCGATATTGAAAGACAGCACAAGTACGGAGGAAGCCAAAGTTGAGGCTCGGAAGCATTTGGAAGTGATCAACGATAAGCTGGACGCTTACTTCACAAAGACGATGGAAAGCCATCCGGGCAGCATCACGGCTGTTATTGTAGGTACTAATAAGCGGTTGAAAATTCCTGATGAAGAGGCAGCAAAATTAGCTATTGACAATGATGAAGCCCGATTTTCCTATTACCGCAATCATTTCTGGGATAATATTGATTTAGGGAATCCGATCCTCCTGAGAATGTCAACACCTGTTTACGAACAAAAGGTTGATGAATACATGGACAAGCTAATTGCTCCGGTTCCGGATGCTATTAAGAAGGCTGCCGACAAGTTGATTGAAGTCGCAAAAAAAAATGAGGATACCTATCAATTCTTAGTTTGGCACCTGACATACAAATATCAATCTTCCAGGATTATGGGGATGGATGAAGTCTATGTTCATCTGGTCGATAAGTATTTTTTGACTGGCGAGATGGACTTTTGGGCCAATGATCAGTTAAAGAGTAATCTAAAAGAGAAAGCCGATCAGTATCGAAACAGCTTGATTGGCATGTTAGCACCCAATCTCATCCTGCAAAACTTAAAAAGACAGCCGAAGGCTTTGCATGATCTGCCAAATGATTATTCCGTTATTTATTTTTACGACCCCGATTGTGGACATTGTAAAAGGGAGACACCTGTATTAAAAGCTTTTTATGATAGCACTGCATTTAATGTAGGGGTTTATACTGTATCTGCTGATACTTCAATGACTAAGATGAATAACTACGTCGAAGAAATGGGACTACAGGATTGGGTAAATACGAATGGGACGAAAACTTATTCTGTTAACTATCAGGAATTTTATGACGCATTTACAACTCCTACCATTTATTTACTCAACGACAAAAAAGAAATCATTGCGAAGAAAATCACAGCCTCTCAACTGGAAGAGATAATTACAAAATACGAGCAAACTCAAAATGAAAAAGCCGGAAACTGAACTTTTAATGCTTTCTGATTTATTTTGAAAGTATTATAGCCATCAATTCTTCAGCGGCTGATTTACCCTTTTTCTTTATAAACTCTCTATCGGCATTATCCCCTAGTTCGAATACGATAGCAGGGATATTATGATTATTATAGAAATAATTTCTCGAAACCATAGTGGGCTTGACATAAACAGAAGGTGCTACATTCGGATCATCAACAGATAGCCGGGCGGCAATTTTCTCAATCCAATCAAAAATGAAAAGTGCATTTTCGTCAACTAAAGTTGAGTCAAGCGGGTAGTAGATATCTTTCCACGTGGAGTGAAAATCAGAGGCAAAAACAAATTCAAATCCTTCTGCCTTTTTCCTGTTTAAAAAGTCCCTTACTGCGGAGGTCTCAGGTTGGTTGAATTCCTGCCAATCTCTATTGAGGTCTATTCCTCCCATATTATGCCTCCAATGTCCATTGTCTACCCCATCAGGATTCATCAAAGGAATATTGTAGGTCATAAAATTTTTTCTGAATGCGATTGCCTGATAAGTATTTCCGGCAATGGTTTCAATGAAGGATTTCATGGCTAAAAATCCTGTAACCTCAGGAGGATGCTGACGGGAGATAACAAGAATCCCTCTTTTTGCCTGTTTGTTTCCAATCTCAAGCATACGAACAGGTCTGCCTTCTACACTACTTCCAATTACTGTTTGAGTGATATTTTCAACTTGCACCAAATCGTCAATCCAGGAATCAATATCGGTTGAAGTCCAAAGCTCCTGAGCAGCTATCCAAAGAGTATCCTTACTTAATTCTAAATGGATTTCAATGGATTCAGGCATGTTATCAATCCCCGATCCCGAACGTTCAAACCCATTCACTTTAGCCGAGTCAATGGGGGAAAGTTTTGACCGTTAGTACTGATTTTGGGATAATATCTGTTTCTTGAATTTGTGTAAGTCAATACTATCCGAACAGATTTCGGTGTTTTCGACCATACTTTAAACGCATACCACGGACTTGGATTGATTGGGTAGTTCTCGGCAGTGATCACTGCCATAAAATGATTGGTGCTATCCATTATCAGCCCGCTAAGTCGCCCGCCATCAAAATCGTTTGAAAAGAAAATGGTACTGTCCTGAAAGGCCCGGATACCTTTCCATTGTCTGCTTGTTGGCCTGGAAGTGGTATTGATCAATTCAGGGGGACCACTTGGTTCTTCTTTTCCAGCTACACATGAAATAAGCATTAAGATAAAAGCAAAAAATTTTAGGGAATTCGTCATGAATGGTTGTATTTAAATTTTTACTTGGCTTTTTCTAGTGCTGACTCAGTAATAAATAAAACTAATGTATAATATTAGTAATAATTCCTTTGACCTCGAAACGTTTAAAAACTTAGAAAAGTTAAAGTGATATAGGTTGATTGAAATACGTTAGCTTTTAAATACCGATTTCCTGTTTTCACTACTGTCATAGACTCTGATAGCTACTACGTTTGCCTCTACGGTTTTTTCTCCATTTTCTGAGTAGAAGTCACAGGAAAGTACGGTTTTTCGGCCCTTCACTTCTGTAACTTTTGCCCGTAAACGGACTTTGGTATTGGGAGTAGGCTTTAAATATTTAACGGACAAAGTACCTGTAGCATATCGGTACTCTGGCAGTGAGCTGAGGGGTCGATTTTCTCTTTTGTATGCCTCTGCCACTGCTGTACCCATGCAATGACAATCAATCAAAGTAGCAATGATACCGCCATTCATAAGACGACTCCAGCCCTGATATATTTCTTTGGATGTCCACTCGCAAATAGCCTCTTCACCTTCCCAATAACTTTTGATTTGCAAACCCTCATGATTATTGCCACATCCGAAACATACATTGCCCGGCAGATGATCCTGAAAATATTTTGATTCGCTCATTTTTTAATAACTTTATAATAATCAAATTTAATCCAATATGTATCATACCATTGACTTACACTTCCTGGGATACAAACATGCTATTGGGTCTTTTTTAATTGAATCGGGTGACGGACCCATTTTGATTGAAACAGGCCCTTACAGTACGTTCGAAAATTTAAAGACCGGACTTAAAACCCATAATTACGAACCGGAAGATATTAAACATGTCTTCCTTTCTCATATTCATTTCGACCATGCAGGTGCAGCATGGGCATTTGCTAAGAATAGTGCTAAAATCTATCTTCACCCTTTTGGTGCGGATCACATGCGTGATCCTGCCAGGCTGGTTGCTTCTGCCTCCATGATATATGGAGATCAGATGGATACGCTTTGGGGAAAAATGGAAGGAATCCACGTAGAAAACCTGGTTACTTGTAAACATGGTGAAGTCATTGGAATTGGAGGTCAAAGCCTGAAAGCACTGCATACTCCCGGTCATGCCAAACATCACATCGCATGGAAGTGGAAAGAGACCATTTTTGCAGGAGATTTGGCCGGAGTCAAGATCGAAGGAGGGCCCGTAGTCCCTCCATGTCCTCCTCCTGATATTAACCTGGAGGATTGGATAAACTCAATTGACCTTGTCCTGTCCGAAAAACCGAGTACACTGATCCTGACACATTATGGAGAAGAAAAAAATCCGAACGTTCACATGCAGGAGCTAAAGGAGATATTGAATGATTGGGCATACTGGGTAAAAGAAAAGTGGGAAGAAGGTATGAGTAATGCGCAAATCATTCCTCTTTTCATACAGTACACTGCTAAACATCTCAAGGATAAAGGAGTTTCAGACCTGGGAATTAAGCAATACGAAGCAGCCAATCCTTCTTGGATGAGTGTCGCCGGTTTAGTCAGGTATTGGAAAAAGAAATTGGCATAATTCATAATTATGACCAGTATTTAAAAAGTCAAGAGGATAGAGAATTGCATATTTCCTGCTGTTCATGGCTGTTTCAATGACAGCCTTTGCACAGTTTGGGATTAAGCTATTCATTATAATAGTGATTTCTCTTCGAAATGTAAGCTACACCTGCCATTCCTTTCTGACGGGCAGGCAACCCCTTGGCACAGGACTTTCCTCCGCCAAAAAAAATTCAGATTTTATAATACAAATCAAAAAACTTATATACCTTTGCATTTCATACAAACTAAAATAATGAGTTATGAGCACGTTAAATAAAAAAGATCAAAAAAACATCACTGACGTGAAGAACACGTCACACACGCTGCCGGAAGGACTGTACGGGCTTAATTTAATGCCCCCCCCCCCCCCCCCC
>JACONI010000009.1:18248-32471 GCA_014323825.1 Ekhidna sp.
CCCTATAGTATAATCTTATCTCCAAAAAGTACCTTTATTGTCATTGCTATACTCCTCCTCGCATTCTTCGGGCAGGCGCAGACTGAACCCAAACCCTTCATCACCACATGGGAGACGAAAACTGAGAACGAAATCATTACCATTCCTACCGTCAGCGGGGAAACCTATAACTACACTGTAAATTGGGGAGATGGATCAGTGAATACCACTCATAACAATGCCACTCCTCCCTCTCACTCCTATAATGAACCAAATACTTATACCATCACCATCAGCGGTACCTTTCCGCGTATCTACCTTGAATTAATTAGCGATGGTATTGCCATAGCGTCCACTGCGGCAAAGCAGATACGTTCCATCGAAAAATGGGGAGACATCACGTGGACTTCCATGAACGGTGCTTTTCGGTATTGCAGCAACCTCACCATTGATGATGGGGCAGGCATCCCGAACCTTTCAAACATGAAGGATATGGAAAACATGTTTTCAGACGTTGCTAATCTTACCGGAGACATCAGCAGGTGGGACGTGAGCAGCGTGACAACTATGCAGTTCATGTTCTGGAAGTCGTCCTTCAACGGAAACCTCAGCAAGTGGAACGTGAGCAGCGTCACGAATATGCAAGGTATGTTCGGATTTTCTTCCTTCAACGGAGACCTCGGCGAATGGGACATAAGCAGCGTGACGGATATGTCGTTCATGTTTTTCGGCAATACCTCCATGTCTTCCGAAAACTACGATAAACTCCTCATCGGATGGAACACATTAGACGAAGCGGCAGGCGAGACCCGAATCCCCCCTGACATCACTTTCTCCGCACCGAATAAGTACTCCTGTAGAGGAAAAGCGGGAAGGGATGCACTCACCGGAGCAACGCATTCCTGGACTATCATAGGTGATGAGTTAGTCCCCATACGGACGGACGCAGCCGCCCTACAGGAAGTGACCTCACAATGTATTGCTTCCCTCACCCCGTCCACCGCTAAGAGCAGTTGCACGATGGGAGAAGGAACAACGATCACGGCTGCGCATGATGTCAGTAGCTTCCCCATTACCGAAAGCACCCTCGTCACGTGGACCTTCACCCATAATAGCAAAAGCATTGTACAAACACAGACCGTAACCATAACAGAAGACACCACCGACCCCATTCCTGGTATGGATTTGGAGACACTTACCGTAGATTGCGGCGAGATCACCTCCGGAGATGACCTGAACCTGAGAGCACCCACCGCTACGGACAATTGCGATGGTTCCATCATGGGCACACACAATATCACCGATTTCCCCATCACGTCTGAAATCACCATCACCTGGACCTTCACCGATGAGGCAGGCAATACCTCCGAGCAAACGCAAGAAGTGACCATACAAGACAACACCGACCCCCTGCCTGGCATGGATTTGGAGGCACTTAACGTAGATTGTGGCGAGATCACCTCCGGAGATGACCTGAACCTGAAAGCACCCACCGCTACGGACAATTGCGATGGTTCCATCATGGGATCGCACAATATCACCGATTTCCCCATCACCTCTGAAATCACCATCACCTGGACCTTCACCGATCAGGCAGGCAATACAGCCGAGCAAACGCAGACCGTGACCATACAAGACAACACCGACCCCATGCCTGGCATGGATTTAGAGGCACTTAACGTAGATTGTGGCGAGATCACCTCCGGAGATGACCTGAACCTGAAAGCACCCACCGCTACGGACAATTGCGATGGTTCCATCATGGGATCGCACAATATCACCGATTTCCCCATCACCTCTGAAATCACCATCACCTGGACCTTCACCGATCAGGCAGGCAATACAGCCGAGCAAACGCAGGAGGTGATGATTACAGACTGTCCGTCCGCACCGGAGGAGAACGAGCCTTTGGGTCTAGGGGACGATGCGGTGGAAGCAGTGGTCTTCCCCAACCCTTCGGGGCGTTACGTGGAGGTGCAATCTCCGGTGGAAAGCCCGGTTCGCATCCTGAGCGTGGGTGGAGAGTTAGTGCTGGAAAGCACTACAAACACAAGGATAGATGCAGCCTCCCTCCACAGCGGCCTGTACCTGATCCAACTGCCGGACGGGCATCTACTGAAGTTTGTGAAGAAGTAAAATCCTTATCGGAAATCCGGAACAGATAAAAATGCCCCACTATAGGTCAATCAGCTGTGGCTGCTTCCCTGCTCTCATCTTTTCGTTCGATCCAGAAGTTGTTAAACCCCTGGCCGACCCGGATTACGATTTGTTTCAATTGGAGTAATTCCAGGATGGATAGAAAATTGAATATTACTAAAATCTTTTCGGGATTTTCATGTATCATCTCAATAAAGGAAAGTCGTTTTCCATAAACCAACCTTTCCATTAATCTTTCTTTTTGCTTTTCAATAGTGTACGAATATTGAACTACCTGATGAATTGGCTTATTCTGTTCAAATTGATATCGTTTTAATACTTTTTGAAAGACCTTCATCATCTTATAAAGATCAATATCCTGGAGATCAGCTTCCGGGTTAATCGGTTCAGATAATAAAAGAATTTCTTTTTTTAAATTTCCGCGTTTCCCCCGATCCAGTCTGTCTGATTCCATCTTTGATAAAGCGGAGATGACAGACTTGTATTTTTTATATTCCAGCAGGTGTTTTACAAGCTCTTCGCGCGGGTCTAATTCATTTCCTTCCTCATCTGTTACAGGTCTTGGTAACAGTATCTTCACTTTAATCCTCATCAGGGTAGCCGCCACCAAAATAAATTCACTCGCAACCTCAACATTAAGTCGTTCTAAGTGATCAATGTAGTTGAGGAAGTCATCCGTAACTCTTGCGATAGGAATGTCACAAATATCCAGTTCATCTCTCTCAATAAAGAAAAGAAGTAAGTCAAATGGCCCCTCGAAAAGAGGGAGTTTTACTTCGAATTTGTTTTCTTTTGCCATCGTAATTCAAAATTACTGAGACCACTCAATACCAGGTTGATTAAATTACCTTTCTGTTAATAACTTTGTAAATTATTTGCGATAGCTTGAACAACAAGGTTAGTCAGTTGTTCCGAGGCAAAGACTATAAGTATGGACATAAAACCAGGCCCATTAGTTTCAAATATTGATTCACCGGACGATCTTAGAAAGATAGACATAAGAAGTCTTGCGCAGGTTTGTAGTGAATTAAGAGAATTCATTATTGATAATGTTTCCGTTTATGGGGGTCATTTTGGGGCAAGTCTTGGAGTGACAGAATTAACCGTTGCATTGCATTATGTTTTCAACACACCTAAAGATCAACTGGTTTGGGATGTAGGACATCAGGCCTATGGTCACAAGATATTAACAGGCAGGAGAGATGTTTTTCATACGAACAGAAAATATAAAGGTCTTTCCGGTTTTCCAAAACGAAGTGAAAGCGAGTACGATACCTTTGGGGTAGGACATTCTTCTACTTCCATATCTGCTACGCTGGGAATGGCAGAAGCCTCAAAGCTATTAGAAGATAAAGATAAGCATCATATAGCCGTAATCGGCGACGGGGCCATGACAGGAGGGATGGCCTTTGAAGCAATGAACCATGCCGGGGTCTCCAATTCAAATTTACTTATTGTACTCAATGATAATTGTATGTCCATTGACCCGAATGTAGGTGCATTAAAGGACTATTTAACAGATATAACAACGAGTCAGACCTATAATAAGATCAAAGATGAGGTTTGGAAGGTCTTAGGAAAGCTTGGATCTAATACTCAAGAGATCGCCTCGAAGGTGGAGCATTCGATGAAATCATTGCTACTAAAGCAAAGCAATCTCTTTGAATCACTTAATCTAAGGTATTTTGGGCCGATAGATGGGCATGATGTTAATCATTTGGTTAATGTTCTAAGTGATCTAAAAAAGATACCCGGACCTAAAATTTTACATTGTCTGACGGTGAAAGGAAAAGGATATGCCCTTGCGGAAAAGGATCAAACAAAGTGGCACGCTCCCGGAACATTCGAAAAAATCTCCGGAGCAATTAATAAAAAAATACATGACACCCCTCAGCCTCCAAAGTATCAGGATGTTTTTGGACATACACTCGTTGAGTTAGCTAAAGAAAACAAGAAGATAGTAGGTATTACTCCCGCAATGCCATCAGGTTCTTCCATGAAAATTATGATGGAAGCTATTCCTGAAAGAGCTTACGATGTAGGGATCGCTGAACAGCACGCCGTAACTTTCTCAGCGGGACTTGCGACCCAAGGCATGATACCATTCTGCAACATCTATAGTACGTTCATGCAGCGTGCTTATGATCAGGTCATTCATGATGTTTGCATTCAAAAGCTTCCTGTCATTTTATGTATGGACAGAGCAGGAGTAGCCGGTGCTGACGGTCCGACACATCATGGGGCCTATGACATTGCCTATATGCGATGTATACCCAATCTGGTGGTTTCGGCTCCTCTTAACGAAAGGGAATTAAGAAATCTCATGTACACTGCAAGTCAGCATGACGGTCCCTTTTCAATTAGATATCCCAGAGGCACCGGTGTGATGCCTGAATGGAAAACCTCTTTGGAAAAGGTTGAGATTGGTAAGGGTCAGGAATTAATACCGGGAAAAGAAATTGCAATCCTTTCAATCGGCACAGTAGGAAATTATGCGTTAAATGCCGCCGATAGTCTTAAAATGGAAGGTATTGAAGCAGGTGTTTACGATCTTAGATTTGTTAAGCCCTTGGATGAAGAATTACTCCACAACGTATTTGAACGATACTCCAAAATCATTACTGTGGAAGATGGCTGCCTTATGGGAGGCTTTGGTTCGGCAGTTTTAGAATTTGCGGCAGATCATGGATATAAAGCAACTGTAAAAAGGCTCGGCATTCCTGATCGGGTCGTTGAACATGGAGAACAGGCCCAACTACATCAGGAGTGTAGTTACGATGCAGAGGCCATCTGTAATACATCTTTAGAACTTGTGGGCTGTCGTATCAACGTGAGCGTTTAAAGTTTATCACTAAACTTTTCGGTATTTTTTTTTGTATTTTATAGTGAGTATGAAATTATCAATCAAAATCATCTGCCTTTTTATTGCTTTTTCATTGTTTATTGGTTGCAGGCCATCTGTATCAAGTGGTCAGGTCAGGGAACAAAAGCAGAAGAAGGAGTTTATAGTAAACTTTGATTTTGATAAAATCAAAGAACGAGGTTTCTTGACAGCCATTATGGATAATAGCTCTACAGGTCTTTTTATTTACAAAGGAAGGACTATGGGTTATGAGTATGAACTACTCAGACTATTTTGTAACGAACATAACCTACAGTTAAGAATTAATATCACACCCAATCTGAAAGAAGCATTTAATAAGCTTAATACCGGTGATGGAGATTTGTTGGCTTACAACCTTACAGTTACCAAAGAACGCAAGAAGCGAATTTCATTTACTCGTTATCATAACCTGCAAAAACAGGTATTAATTCAACGAAAACCAAAAAACTGGCGTGAGTTGAAGCTGCATGAAATTGAGGCCGCACTTATTAGAAATCCGATTAATTTAATAGGGAAGAAAGTGTACGTAAGACCACATTCGTCTTACTATGACCGATTGGTGAATCTTTCGGATGAGATTGGAGGAGATATTACAATTGTTCCGGGCGAGAGCAATGCTGAAACTGAGGAGTTGATAAGGATGGTAGCAGATGGGGAAATTGACTACACGGTGGCTGAGGAGAACGTTGCTTTAGTTAATGCAATTTATTATCCGGTCTTAGACATTAAAACAGCAGTAAGTTTTCCAACACAAATAGCATGGGGAATTAGAAAAGATTCTCCCGAGTTGCTATCGGAGCTTAACTCATGGATTGACAAGATGAAGAAGAAAACGGAATATTATGTCATTTATAATAAATATTTTAAGACCTCTAAGTCTGCATTGAAGAGATCAAGAAGTAGGTATTCAACGATAAATAAGGAAGAGGATAATATCTCTCCGTATGATGCTCTTATTCAGGAAGCAGCGAAGAAGCTCAACTGGGATTGGTATTTACTTGCAGCTCAAATCTATAAAGAGTCAAAGTTTGATCCCGATGCCGAATCATGGGCAGGAGCAAGAGGCCTTATGCAGGTTATGCCGATAACCGGAGAAGAATATTCTGTTAAGGACTTATTTAATCCAAAGCAAAACATATTCGTTGGCACCAGCCATCTGTTATGGCTTCAGAATCAGTGGAAGAATAAAATACAGGATAAGAATGAGCGAATCAAATTCGTATTGGCTTCTTACAACGTTGGCTTAGGACATGTACAGGATGCTGTGAGACTTACGAAAAAATATGGTGGCAGCATAACGAGCTGGGAAGACGTGAGCGGCTATTTACTTAAAAAATCATACAAGAAATTTTTTACGGATCCGGTAGTTCAGTTCGGCTATTGTAGAGGAGAGGAGCCTGTTCAATATGTGAAAGTGATCAATGATACCTATCGTATTTATAAAGATGTATTGCGTCTTGAAGAACCGACCGCCAGCTTGGTAAACAGGCATAACTTCCTATCTTTAACCTGATTCGAATGCGGAGGCAATAGAAACGCTATTTAGAAAAGAGTTTAGGTATCTTCTTGAACATAGATAAGTGGAAAAAGAAACTCATCAATACCTTAAAAAATTATTTAGAAGAAAACTTTGAGGAGAAAGAATTTGTGTTTGAGGTCATGTATCTCTTCGCTGATGCAGCGGACGTAATATCACATAATGAGCAACGGAAAAGCAGATGAGTCGGCTAGCCGGCTTTCTTTAGTGTATTAAATCGATCTACAATTTTCTCAAAGTCCAAATTCTCAGATTTCTCATACAAGAACTCATCCAGTACCTTTTGTTGTATTTTACCTAATCTAAGTGCTTCAGCGTAGGATAAATCTGAGAAAGTGACCATGCTGTACAACGGGATCCAGTCTTTAGGGTAGGCATCCTGAAGTTTAGCCTCAAGTTCTTTTCTTTTTAGAAAATCGGTTTTCCCTACATGACACCTCATCTCAATGAAGTTATTTAGAGCCAGCTCGGAGATGGCATCTGTATCTTGCTTTCTAATCGACGAGAAAGCCGGAAGAATCTTTTGCCATTCCCAATTCATTTTTTCTGCCAGTTCCGTGAAAAGCCGGACATCTTCGAAGCCGGCATTCATACCCTGACCGTAAAATGGGACGATCGCATGAGAAGCATCACCAAGTATTAATGTTCTGTTCTTGTACCACGGACAACTTTTTATGGTCACCAGCGAAGAGGTAAGATTTTTTTGATACTGTTCTGCCACATCCGGGATCAGAGGTAATACATCAGGAAAATATCTTTCAAAAAATGAAAGGATACCATTTTCATTCATTAATGAATGAAATGAAGTTGCTCCTTCAAAGGGAAAGAATAAGGTGCAGGTAAATGTTTTATCCTGATTAGGTAATGCTATCAGCATAAAGTTACCACGGGGCCAGATGTGGAGGGAATTGGGTTCCATAGCAAAATCACCGTTTAATGGAGTCATATCCAGTTCTTTGTATCCATGATCAATGTAATGTTGCGAAAAGTTAAATCGATCCGATTGTTGCAGATGTTTTCTGATGATGGAGAAAGCACCGTCTGCTCCAAAAATAACATCGGATTTTTCTTTTTTACCGTTGAGAAACCCTAGGGTGCTGTTTTCAATATCTACGGTTTCACATTGATGGTCAAAATTCAAATTCACACCTGACTTTTCAAGTTCTTCTATCAGGATTTCATTTAGTCTCCCTCTTGAAACGGAGTTAATGCATTGGCCTTCTTTTCCATAAGGCTGGAATGTGAGCCTTCCTTTCACATCGTGCACCATTCGCCCTGTCATAGGAATAAGGAGAGGCTCAATTTTATCAAAAATATTAACTGATTGAAGTGCAAGAATCCCTCTTCGACTCAAAGCAAGATTGATAGATCGACCCTTATATTTTTCGGTTTTTCTGGGATCTTTTCGCTTCTCGAAAAGAGTAACGTTAAAACCCTTTTGTTTTAGGCTGATTCCCAACAAAGAGCCAACGAGTCCGGCTCCTACGATACTTATTTTGTCAGTCATTTATTGCTTCTTCTAAGATATCAGTAAACTCAACCACTTCTGAAAATGTATTATAAAGAGGCACCGGGGCTGCACGGATAACATTGGGTTCCCGCCAGTCCAGGATGACTCCTTTTTCAACAACCTTTTCAAAAACTTCCTTTCCATGATTAGGGAGATAAAGTGAAAGTTGACATCCCCTTTCTTTCGGGTTAGAAGGCGTGATTATCCTGATATGCTCAGAAAGCACCCTAGAAGAATGAATCAACTCCTCAAGCAGTCCGGTCAGCAAAATACTCTTCTCTCTCAGATGTAGTATACCTGCTTCGTCAAAGATTTGCAGAGAAGCTAAATGAGCAGCATGGGAAATAATATTCACATTGCTGAGCTGCCAGCCATCTACATTAGGAATAGGATTTATTTGATTATCCATCTTAAAGCGTGCCTCCGCGTCATGTCCCCACCATCCTGAAAGTCGATTCAGCGACTTGTTCTTTCCATGTTGCTCATGAACAAATAATCCTCCTACTCCTCCGGGGCCTGAGTTCAAATATTTGTAGGTGCACCAAACGGCAAAATCTACTTCATCATCATGAAGGCTCAATGGGATATTGCCGATGGTGTGGGCGAGATCAAATCCTGCATGAGCCCCAACGTCATGAGCGGCTTTTGCAATTGACTTTATATCAAAAAACTGACCCGTGTAATATTGAATGCCGGGAAACAAAACCAAGGCTAGCTCAGTGCCCAATTCATGGATCTTGTTTATGATTTCGATGTTAGGGAGGTATTCGGAACTGTCATTTGGCCCTAACTCAATAAGGCATTCTTTCGGGTCCAGACCCTTAGCCTTTATCTGAGAGTAAACAGCATAAAAATCCGAGGGGAATGCTCCTTTTTCTATTAAGACTTTATTTCTACTGCTTTGAGGTTGATAGAAGCTAGTCATAGCCAGGTGAAGGTTAGAAGTAAGGTTATTCATCGCCACTACTTCATTCTCGCAGGCACCAAGAAGTCCGGATAGAGATGTTTTGGAATTTGCATGGTAGGTTACCCACGGCTTTTCTCCCGTGAAATGACCTTCGACCCCTCTTTCGCTCCATTTTTTTAACTCACAATTGATAAACTCCTGAGTTGATTTAGGTTGAAGTCCAAGAGAGTTGCCGCAGAAATAAATACATGAGGTTCCGTTTTTTTGCGGAAAGTGAAATCGATCGCTGTAAGAGGACAGAATGTCATTCTCGTCAAGTGTTTTTGCTTTTGCTTTAAAAGGATTCAATTTATTAATCTGTAAATCTGGGATCTGTCTCCATGACCTCACCACAATTATCACATGTTCTTAACGCTTCACAATTGAAAAACTCCCTGAATACCGGAAGAAAATCTTTTTCTATGTTGGTAAGATGAAAATAACTTTCATAAAGTTTGTGGTTGCAGTTATCACAAAACCAAAGAAGTCCGTCTTTGTGGTCAGGTATTCTTTTTCTTTCAATTACCAATCCTACTGTATTTTGAGGTCGTGCGGGAGAATGTGGAATTTTAGCGGGATGCAAATACATCTCCCCCTCTCTTATCGGAATTTTAACAGCCTTGTCATCCTCTTGGATGGTCACCTCTATATCTCCTTCTAATTGATAGAAAAGCTCTTCCGTTTCGTTATAATGATAGTCTTTACGTGCATTAGGCCCGCCCACAATCATAACGATGTAGTCACCGGCATCAGCATATAAATTCTTATTGCTAACCGGTGGTTTTAACGTTTCCCTGTTTTCCTCTATCCACTTTTGAAGGTTGAAAGGTCTTTTTATCGCCATTCGTGAGAGTTTTTTGGACAAAAAATGAGCAAAAGTAATTTTAAATACGGAAAAAAATACAGCGACATCATAAACCGAGAGAACGGAAACCCAAACATCACACATACCACTGCGATAGCAAACACTCATACATACATCACGGCAGACATTTACACCGTTTACCATCTAGCAAGCCTTCCCTTGTATCCGGTTCGGGTCAGCTGATATTTTGAGGAATATCACACCACCCGCTGTAGCGGAGCAAATACATACCGCAAAATATTTGTATCAAATTATGTAAATAAAAAACTCAGAACATTAATTGTTTAGGATTCCGATCTTATTTAGATTCTTACTATTCTATTCAACTGCCACATCTTTAAGTTTGGCAATTTTGAATGATTTTCTTTCTTTATGGCCACAATAACCACAGGCATAATACTTCATTAATTCTCCCTCTTCGATTTCCGTTGCCAGTTTTATGACTTCCTCTCGATCAACTTTTAGTGTCTGGTAGTTACAGTTGCTACACTGTAAAGCATGAAGACGGCCATTATACTCTTCAATTTTAGTATAACCGGACTCTTCGTCTATCCAAACATCATAATCTACCGAAAAAGCATTTTCTTCAGCCTGCATACCTTCATCCAGACAAACATCTTCCTCCTCTTCACTCAGAAGCTTCATTTTTCTTCCGTCAGGAGAAGTTCTTGGTGTATATCTCAGTTTTTTCAGTCTTTTCTCAATGAAGAAAGGATAGTAAAACCTCAGAATATTTTGAATAACTACTCCTGTGATGATAGCAATCATTGAACTCATGAAAATTCTGACAAAAAACCAGAGCCAGTTAGAGTCCTCAAAAATAGTATTGAAATAAAGAGCACCTCCGATCATGGATAATAATGCACCCTTCCACAACATACTGATTTCATGCATGTTGATGTAATCATACCTTGTTTTGTACTCACTGGTAGTAAGCAACCTCAGATAGTGACCAAAGAGAATCAAAACACCAATTCCTGCTATAGCTATGGCAAGATAGCTTCCGTATTGATTCCAGTTACTTAATAATTCAGGTGAAATAGGGTCAGTCATTGTATTTTAATATTAACAGATAAATATGGTTTCATTTCTTAACATCTCAAAATAAATATGGTTTCATTTCTTAACATCTCAAAATAAATATGGTTTCATTTTTTAACATCTCAAAGTAAATAAAGAAAGAGATGAAATCTTAAATTTTATTCTCAAAATAACAAAAAAAATAAATTTTCCGACAGAAAGAAAGGATAAATGCTTTCTAAGTGGTGATCTGTCGGTTTTATTAGAGCACCATGGTCTTTTAATCCAAGATTTAGTTATTTCTTTTTTAATGAGTTAATAAACTGTGCCCAGGCAAACGGGTTAAGAAAATTATTTACAGGTGGAGAGTAACGATTAATGTAGGCTTGTTGCTGTATATTCATAAGATACTGAGCGTTGGTGTTGAGAGAGACCGGCAAATATTGATAGCCTGATGTCATGTATTCGCTATTAAGCCACTGATAGATGTTGGCATATTCTTTTTGATGTGGTAACTCCATTGTAATCAGTGCTTCCCTAAACGCAGATTCTGTCGGATATGGTCTAATCTCTACCTCTTCTAAAAATGTAATATCATCCGCTAAAAAAACAACTATTTTCAAACTGGATTCTTTATCATGTTCAGGAATTATATAATAAGTCCGGTGATAACCCACAGCACTAAACACTACACTGTCACCTTCAAGAACCGGCATAGAAAAAAAGCCGTAAGGATTAGTGGTGGTTCCTCTGCCATTTTTAGGTATATAGATATGTACTCCGGGGACCACATTTGTGCTGTCCGAACCGAATACAACCCCGGTAAATTGTATGACCTGTCTTTGTCCGGACTTTTGACAAAATCCGGCATTTGAAATTGAAACAATGAAGAGGCAAATTAATAAGAACTTCAAACTTGTTACTTTTTCAATGATATAACGTATGATCAAACCGGAAAGGTTTGACTTCCGTAAAAGTAGTGAAAAATGAGACCCAAAAACTTCAATCTTTCTTACGGAATCCAAATCTTTAAGTCCTTTTTCGATGAATTGAGAACCCGTATCATCCACTTACTTTACAAGAAAGAGGAAGTATGTACTTCTGATTTGGAGGTCATACCGGATTTTACACAAACTAAAATTTCCAGGCATATTACGTATTTGAAAAATGCCGGCTGGATTATGTCCGGAGACAATGATCAATGGAATTTTTAGAGTATAAGGGAAGAGGGATATGATTAGTCAGATATTTGAGTTTCCGGGCAATGATTCCGGTGCTTCGGAAAGACCTTGATATTTATAACACAATGAAATGAATGCTAATCTCGCATTAGTAAGAAATAAGATCGAAGCAAAAAACTATAAAAATTGAATAGAAATGAGCATATCCTCTTCGTTCCGGGGTATATGCTTTGGATTCGAATTCTTCAGCTTCTTTGAAAAAGACAAATCTGAGCGAATTTAAAAAGTGCTTAATAAACTCTTATTAATTTTACAATTCCAAAAACCAACGTAAAATGTCTAAAGGAAATTTTTTTGTACCCTCCCCTGTAAACGAACCGGTTCTTAGCTATGCGCCGGGAACACCTGAGCGTGAAAAACTTCAATCAACCTACAAAGAGATGTATAACTCCAAAGTTGATGCACCAATGTACATTGGAGATAAAGAAGTAAGGACAGCAACTAGGATTGAAATGAATTGCCCTCATGATCATCGTCATGTCCTCGGACATTTTTCAGAAGGAGACGCATCTCATGTAAAAGATGCTGTTAATGCAGCGCTCAATGCGAAAGAAGCATGGGAAAATATGACATGGGAAAATAGAGCCGGTATTTTTCTCAAGGCAGCGGATTTGGTCGCAGGGACTTACAGAGCCAAAATCAATGCCGCTACTATGCTTGGACAGGGAAAGAATGCCCATCAGGCAGAAATTGATGCAGCTTGTGAATTTATTGATTTTTTAAGGTTCAATGTTGCATTTATGCAGGAGATGTACACACAGCAGCCCGTATCTTCCGAAGGTGTTTGGAATAGAATGGAGTACAGACCCTTGGAAGGCTTTGTATTCGCTATCACACCGTTCAATTTTACGGCAATAGCCGCAAACCTTCCTGCTGCCCCGGCCATGCTTGGAAATACAGTTATATGGAAACCTAATTATACCCAGGTATATTCTGCTCAGGTAATCATGGAAGTATTCAAAAAAGCAGGGCTGCCTGATGGTGTGATAAACCTTATTTATGTGGACGGTCCCGTTGCCGGGGAGGTTATTTTCAAACACCCGGATTTCGCAGCATTACACTTTACAGGAAGCACCGCAGTATTTAAAGCACTATGGAAAAGTATTGGAGAAAATCTTGAATACTATAAAACCTACCCCAGAATAGTTGGAGAAACGGGGGGGAAAGATTTTGTGGTAGCGCACAAATCTACAGATGTAAGAGAACTTGCAACCGGATTAGTACGTGGAGCTTTTGAGTTTCAGGGTCAAAAATGTAGTGCGGCATCAAGGGCTTACATCCCGTCGAACCTTTGGAATGACGTTAAGAAACTATTGATCCGGGATTTGAAATCAATAAAAATGGGAAGCCCGGAAGATTTTGGGAACTTCTTCAACGCAGTCATTGATGAGCGGGCATTTAACAAAATCATCGGTTACATTGATCAGGCTAAAAAAGATGAAGGAGTGGAGTTAATCGCCGGAGGGAACTACGACGGTTCTAAGGGATGGTTTATCGAACCAACTGTTTTCCGGGTAGACAACCCCAAGTACAGAACAATGTGTGAAGAAATCTTCGGACCCGTATTGACAATCCATGTTTATGATGAAAACAAATTTGAAGAAACTTTAAAGCTGATCGATGAAACATCTCCTTATGCGCTGACAGGAGCAATTTTCAGTAAAGACCGTTACGCAATAGAACTGGCAGTGAAGCTGTTAAGAAATTCAGCCGGAAACTTCTATATTAATGATAAACCAACAGGAGCGGTAGTGGGACAACAGCCATTTGGTGGAGCAAGAGGATCAGGCACTAATGACAAGGCCGGGGCCATGATGAATTTAATGCGGTGGGTCAGTGCCCGAACAATTAAGGAAACTTTTGTTTCGCCTACTGACTATAGATACCCTTTTTTAGGAGAATGATCGGAGACCATTTCATTTAGTAACCCCGGCATAGGACTTCCCTCCACTAAAAAATTGTATGACTTATGCGATAAATCAGAAAATTACATCATATTGTATTTCATAAGAACTCCCATACCCCCGAAGAATCTGCATCCATCTGCGCAATCAACGGGAGAAGAATATAAAGATGAATCTACA
>JACONI010000010.1 GCA_014323825.1 Ekhidna sp.
ACGTCCCATCCGCTGAGGTCACCGTTGAAGGAAGAACTTTCAAACATCCTTTCCATATTTGTCACCTTGCCTACGTCCCATCCGCTGAGGTCTCCGTTGAAGGAAGAGGATAAAAACATGGAAGACATAACCGTCACGCTGCTCACGTCCCATTCGCTGATGTCTTCATTGAAATTAGCATTCCAGAACGTGGCGGACATATTTGTCACCTTGCTTGTATTCCACTTGCTGATGTCACCGTTGAAGGCCGCTGCATTAAACATGCCTAACATAGTCGGCCCGTTTGAGAGGTCCGGGACATCGGAAGCATTAATGGTCAGGTTCTCGCAACCCGCAAAAGCAAAGCTCATGGAAGTCCACGCGATGTCTCCCCACTGTTCAACGGAGCGTATCTGCCCCGCCGCAGTGGTCGGTGAGCCAAGCCCAGAAATGTTGAAGTCTCCGAGCTGAATACGCGGAAAGGTACCGCTGATGGTAATGGTGTAGGTGTCTGCTGTGGCATACATATGTGAGGGAGGAGTGGCATTGTTATGAGTGGTATTCGCTGATCCGTCACCCCATTTTACGGAGTAATTGTAGGTTTCCCCATCAACGGTGGGGATGGTAACGGTTTCGTTAGGAGTTTTGGTCTCCCATGTGGTGATGAAGGGTTTCGGGTCGGTCTGCGCCTGCCCGAAGAGCGCGAGAAGGATTGCGGAAATGACAAGAAAGGTACTTTTTGAAGATGGAATTAGACTATAGGGGGGGGGGGCATTAAATTAAGCCCGTACAGCCCTTTCGGCAGCGTGTGTGACGTGTTCTTCGTATTCATGATGTCTTTTGATCTTTTTTTATTTAAAGTGCTCATAATGAAATATATTTATGTGTTAAAAATGCAAAGGTATATAATTTTTTTGATTTATCATATAAGTCTTAAACTTTTTTTGAAGTTACGAAGGATTTTTTATCTTAACGTAAAAATTACCGGGATAAATAACTAATTAGTGGGAAATTTAAGCGTTTTGAGAGTGGCTTTGACATCTCTTTATTTTCTATCTTTGTTGTTTATTTAACTTTTACATCATGACATCAGAAGATCTGAAAGATTTAAAGGCTCGCATTAATGCCTTGGGGAGGTATCTTTGACTATGATACCCGTAAAAAAGACCTTGAAGAATTAGTATTGGTTACTGCTCAGCCGGATTTTTGGAGCCATGCGAAAGAAGCAGAAGAAACCATGAAGAAAATTCGGGGACTTAAAGTCTGGACAGCGTGTTTCGAGTCTTTAGAAACGTCTTTAGGAGATGTAGAGACCCTTTTTGAGTTTCACCTGGAAGGAGAGGTTTCCGAGGAAGAGGTAGCTGAATCTTACCACCTAGCTCTAAAAGAATTAGAAGCTCTTGAGCTAAAAAAGATGCTTAGCGAGGAGGAGGATCAGTTCTCCTGTATGCTTCAAATTACGCCCGGAGCCGGCGGAACCGAAAGCAATGACTGGGCAGGCATTCTTATGCGGATGTACATCATGTGGGGAGAATCCAACGGCTATAAGGTCAGGGAAGTTGATTATCAGGCTGGAGACGTTGCAGGTGTGAAGGCTGTCACCTTGGAGTTTGACGGCCCTATGGCTTACGGGTATTTGAAATCAGAGAACGGTGTTCACAGATTAGTTCGAATTTCACCTTTTGATAGCGGCGGGAGGAGGCATACTTCTTTTGCATCCGTGTATGTCTACCCTGTGGTAGATGAATCCATCAAAATAGCTATTCATCCGAATGATATTGAACTACAAACCTCGCGCTCCGGCGGAGCCGGGGGTCAAAATGTCAATAAAGTGGAGACAAAAGTTCAATTGACTCACAAGCCCACAGGAACTGTGGTAGTCTGTCAGGTAGAGCGATCACAGCTTGCGAACAGAGAAAGAGCGATGCAGATGTTGAAGTCTCAGCTCTATCAGATGGAGATTGAAAAAAGAAATAAAGCGCGTGATAAAGTAGAGGCGGGTAAAAAAGCGATTGATTTTGGTTCCCAGATCAGGAACTATGTGCTACATCCATATAAACTCATCAAAGATGCAAGGACAGGATTTGAACGAACTGATGTGCAGAATGTATTAGATGGAGACCTGAACGATTACATCAAAGCATATCTCCTTCACCAAGACGAAGAGTAGACTATTCATTCATGAAAAAATACGCGCTGAACTTTTGGCTGCTTTCCCTCAGTTCGTTTCTGTTTTTTGGTTCCTTCAACATGGTGCTTCCTGAACTGCCGGATTTCATGAGAACCTTTGGTGGGGAAGGGTTTATTGGGCTTCATATAACCTTTTTCACATTAACAGCCTTCATATCAAGACCTTTCTCAGGGAAGCTAACCGATACTTGGGGGAGGATTCCCGTGATGGTTTTCGGTGCCGCAATCACGACGGTAGTCTCTCTTTTCTATCCCTTCTTTCTAAATATCTATACGTTTTTATTTATAAGGTTTATTCATGGATTTTCTACCGGATTCAAGCCAACAGGAACCACAGCCTATGTAGCCGACATTGTTCCTATAAACCGTCGTGGTGAGGGAATGGGGATCCTTAGCTTTTTCGGGATGACAGGGATGGGTATCGGAAATTACGTTGGTGGAATCATTGCAAATCATTATCCAATAGATGTGCTCTTCTATTCCAGTGCCGCAGTCGCACTGCTTTCGGTGATTGTCATTATTGGAATGAAGGAGACAGTAGAGAACAAGCAAAAATTCTCAATTAGCCTTTTGAAGATAAAAAGAGCTGATATTTATGAACCTGCTGTTTTAGTTCCTTCCGTTGTCATGATGCTGGTTACTTTTTCTTTTGGGACCGCACTCACATTAGTGCCGGATTTCAGTGAATATGTAGGCATCAATAACAAAGGGTTATTTTTCTCTTACTTCACGTTAACTTCTTTGATTTCCAGAATCGTTGGAGGTCGTCTTTCGGATGAATTTGGAAGAGAGGCAATTCTTATAACCGCTATGCTAATTGTGGCAGTCGGATCGGTTTATACGGGACTGTCTGACAATGCTTCCCACTTTCTTACAGGGGCTTTGATTTTTGGAGCCGGATATGGCCTTTCGTTTCCGGCCCTCTTTGCATGGGTCGCTGACCTGGCACCGGACCGGTTTCGGGGGCGTGGTTTTTCCACTCTTTTTATGGCACTTGAAATTGGGATAGGAATGGGTGCTTTTCTTGCCGGCCGGATTTATGGCGGCAACCCTGAGAATTTTGCTTTGGTCTTTTCAGGGTGCGGCGGATTAGCTTTTTTGGCATTTTTTTATCTCGTATTTAAGAAGAAGTAAAAGAATACGAATTTGTCATACGAAGGGAATGACTTAAAAAACAATCTTAACATTTGACCATAAACCAAATAAAAAATCAGTGTTTTGAGAGCTGTTGAATTATTAGTTTGATGACTTCATCTTCCTTATCGGGCTTGAACCAGTGAATATCGTCATATCTGTTAAACCAGGTAAGCTGTCTTTTAGCATATCTCCTGCTATTCCTCTTGAGTAACCGAATAGTTTCTTCCCGATCATAGCTACCTTCAATAAACTCAAAAATTTCAGAATATCCTACCGTTTGCAATGCATTATGATTTTTGTGACCCATTAAGGACTCAGCCTCTTGAAACAATCCTTTATCAATCATAACATCCATTCGCTTATTAATTTTCTCAAACAACGTTTTTCTATCAATATTTAAACCAACCTTCAAATTTTGATAGGGTAAGTCCTTTTCTTTGGAAAGTCGAAATGAGCTATAGGGCTTACCTGTTGATCGAATTATTTCCAATGCCCTAACAACTCTCTGACCGTTATTTCGATCAACTTTGTTGTAGTAAGCCGGGTCTAATCGCTTTAATTCAACCAATAAGTCCGAAATCTTCCCCTTCTCAAGTATTTTATTCAAACTTTCTCTTACACCTTCAGCTGCCTCCGGCATCTCGTCAAAGCCTTCCCATAAAGCTTTAAGATACAATGTAGAGCCCCCCACTACTACGATGAGTTCGTACTTCTTACTCAACTTTTTAATCAATTCGAGCGCATCTCTTCCAAATGCACCCGCATTGTAATTTTCATTAATTGAGTGTGAATTAATAAAATAATGAGCAGCCTTATTTAATTCTTCAGTATTTGGTTTTGCTGTGCCAATGTTTAGCTCACGGTAAAACTGCCGGGAGTCGGCTGAAATTATCACCGTTCTAAAACGTTGGGCTATTTTGATTGCCATATCCGTTTTACCAACAGCAGTAGGTCCAACAATTGAAACAAGAAGTGTTTTTTTTACATGATGCATTTCTGTACGAAAATGCTTAATTTTAATTTTATATGGATAAAACTACTCCCAATATTGATGCTTTAAAAAGTAAAATCTCCACGCTAGAAGAGCAGTTAGAAAATGCGCAAAGAGATTACTATTCACTTGTCAATAAGAAAAATCAAAACCTTAAAGTCCTTTTTGACAATTCAAACGATCTGATAATAATCTTTAAAGTTACAGGAGAGATACATTTTGCAAATGAGACAATAAAAAAAAGGTTAAATTATACTGAGGATGAAATTACAGATCTGAAGTTTATTGAAATCGTGCGTGAAGATTACAGAAAGGGTGTACTTCAAAATATTCTTAAAAGTACCGCAGAAATTCACCATGAGAAGTTTGATACTGTTCTAATTTCTAAGACAGGGAAAAATATCTATGTGACTGGAAAGCTAACATCCATTTTTGAGAATGATGAACTCGTAGAGTACCACTGTGTCTTTTACGATGTCACCGAACGGATACGTGCAGAAAATACACAAGGCTTATATTATCAAATTGCCAATGTTATAGTTAACGAAAGTAATCTGGATCGACTTTACGCTAATATATACGATGAATTGAGCCAGATGCTGAAGTTGAAAAATTTTCAAATCAGTCTAAAAGAATCAAACGGTTATAAACAGGTATTTTTTGTAAACGAGTT
Source organism: Ekhidna sp. (assembly GCA_014323825.1). Classification (GTDB taxonomy): domain Bacteria; phylum Bacteroidota; class Bacteroidia; order Cytophagales; family Cyclobacteriaceae; genus Ekhidna. The sequence goes on from JACONI010000010.1 coordinate 4,971, forward strand.
CATAGAGAAGCATGATTTTATCTTTGATATGGACCATCAACTAATGAACTATGTCTTTGAAAGGGATCGATCGCTTATTATTTATGAAGATGGAATAAAGAAAATAGTAGATCAGAAGAATATCCGGTGCAAAGACCCTATGCCTAAGATATGGCTTGGTGTAGTGATTTCCACACCTTCAAAAAAAGGAGTGTTATCAATCTGTAACTATCAAGATCAAAGTGCTTTTAATAATAGGGATTTAGAGGTGCTTGACTATATCGGGGGACAAATAAGCCTCGCCATGGAAAGGCAGCATAAGGAAGAAAAGATGGGAACCCAGACCGCTACTCTTAGAGCTATTTTTGATAGTAGTACCCATAAAATTTGGTCATTAGACAGAAAACTCAAATTTACTTCCTTTAACCGGAACTACGAAAAGGCTTTCGAAGATCACTATGACGCAAAACCTAAAATTGGTAGCGCAATCACTGAAATTCGAAATATTCACTTTTCTAATGACCATTTAAAATTCTGGAAGGATAAATACAAAGAAGCTTTCAAAGGCAAGTTTTTAAACTTTCAAGCAAAGCATAAAAATAGAGAAGGGAAGGTGATATGGAGAGAGATATTCGTAAGCCCGATTTTTCTTCCAAATGGGAATATTGAAGAACTATCAGTTATAGCTAACGATATTACGGAAAAAAAGAAAACTGAAAACGATCTTGTAGCTAGTGAAAAAAAATTCAGAAGCATCTTCAAATCTTTTCAGGATATCTATTTTAGATGTGATATGACCGGAACATTAACGATGATCAGCCCCTCTGTGCAAGAAGTTTTAGGTGTCAAACCCGAAGAGTTGATAGATACAAACGTGAAGGATTACGTTTCTAACAAATTGCAGATTTATCGTATGATAAGTCGCCTTAAAAAGGAGAAGAGAATTAAAAACATTGAGGGTACTGTTCTTGACGCTAAAGATCAAAGAGTAACTTTTTTGTTTAATATTCGAATGATTAAAAAAAAGAACGGACAAGATGAAGTTGAGGGGGTCGCTAAAGATATATCTCAACTTAAAAAGACAAATGAAGAACTCATTCGGGCTAAAAACATGGCAGAACGCTCTCTTAAAATAAAAGAACAATTTCTCGCCAATATGAGTCATGAAATCAGAACCCCTATGAACGGCATCATTGGAATGATTGACCTTCTTGCAAGCACCGGCCTCAACGCAGAGCAATCGGATTACGTCGAAACACTAAATAAATCATCAAATACTCTTCTTAATATTCTTGATGATATCCTTGACCTTTCTAAAATTGAGGCTGGCAAAGTGGACCTTAAAAAGAAACCGGTAAACCTTGTGAAGACAATTGAGAGAGTGTATGAGATCTTCTCCCAACAAGCCTTATCTAAAAACAATCATTTACGCTATCACGTAGACAGTAATACACCAAAATGGATATTTGCCGATGAGACCCGTTTGACTCAAATCCTTTCGAATCTTACCTCAAATGCAATTAAATTCAATACGCAAAAAGGATACATAAATATCAGTCTTAGAATAACAGAAAAAAAAGGTAAAAAATACTGGTTTAAAGTTTCTGTTAAAGACTCGGGTATAGGCATAAAAGAAGAAGATCAGAAAACACTTTTTCAAAATTTCCATCAACTGGATAATAGCCGTTCTAAAAATTTCAGTGGAACCGGGCTAGGTTTGGCTATCAGTAAAGAACTCGTAAAATCTATGGATGGTGATGTTGGTGTCTTATCCACTCCGGGGTTAGGTAGTACTTTTTGGTTCACTTTTTGTGCCAAAGAAATCGAAAATACTGAAGAGGACGAAACCCAAAAAAGTAACGGATTTACCCGACAGTTTTCAGAAAAGAATCCTAAGGTCCTCCTCGTTGAAGATAACGCCGTAAACAGAAAGGTAGCCGGTAATATTTTACTAAAATCAGGATGTCGGGTTGTGCAGGCTGTTGATGGCTTTGATGCGATAGAGAAAGTGTCTTTAGAAGATTTTGACCTCATCCTGATGGACATTCAGATGCCTAAAATGGATGGAATAAAGTCAGCAGAAGAGATTAAAAAATTAGGATTGGATAACACTCCACCTATTATTGCAATGACTGCATACTCAATGGAAGAAGACCGTGAACGTTTTTTAAAATCAGGTTTGCATGATTATTTGTCCAAACCAATTAAAGCGGATGTTCTCATTAAAAAAATAAAAGATTGGGTCGAATCCGAACCAACAAAAATGCCTATTGAAGATGAAGCAGCAGTTGAGCAGACAGAGGAATTGGTGATCAATCAAAACACACTTAATCAATTAGCAAAATTTAGTGGTCAGGAATTTATTGAAACAACATTGAAAGAGTTTGAAGATGAAGCGCAGTTGTCAATTGAAAATGGAATTAAATTTTTTAATGAAGCAAATTATGAAGGCTTGAGAGGGGAACTGCATACACTTAAAGGAAATGCAGGCACATTAGGGATTGAAAAAGTATTTAAACAGGCTGCTGCCATTGAAAAAAGATTAAAAACAAATAACTTTGAGGATCTTGAAGTAAACTTGAAGAAGTTAAGAAATCTATTTGACGAATTCAGGGAAGAAAATAAAAATATATTAATTATCAATGAGTAAAAAAATAATCATTGCTGAAGATAGTAATATAATGCAAAGTCTTACTAAAAAGATTTTATCACAACTGAAGTATGAAATTACACCTGTAAAGAATGGTCAGGAAGTGTTAGATACCATATCCAACGAGGTGTATGACCTTATATTACTTGACATAAATATGCCAGTGATGGACGGTATGGAATGTGTCAGGAGCATTAGAGCAATGGATGGGATTCAAAAAGATATCCCAATTATTGTGATAACAGGAAATGGAGACGATTATACCGAAGAAGATTTTGAAGCGGTTGGAATCAATGCTTTTGTGCCAAAACCAATTGACTACGACTCACTGCTAAAACAGGTGAAGAAAGTCATAAATGACAATTAAGTACACGAATCACTTTTTAAACAAACTTGAGGATATCATGTCCGAAACGGACTATATTCTCAGATATGAAAAAGGAAACTTTCAATCAGGGTATTGTATCCTTAATGAAAGCAAAGTCGCAGTAATTAATAAGTTCTTTGCACTGGACGGAAAGATCAATAGTTTAATAGAAATACTATGGTCAATAAAGATAGACTCTGCCCGATTAAGCGAATCAAACAAAAAACTCTACGCTGAGATTATAAATAATCAAATATAGTTTTGAAAGTCACCTTTCTTGGCACCGGAACATCTCAGGGAGTCCCCGTGATTGGCTGCAAATGTAAAGTTTGCACTTCCATAGATTACCATGATAACCGTCTAAGGTCATCCGTATTCATAGAATATCAGGGTATTCATCTTATAATTGATACAGGACCTGACTTTAGACAACAAATGCTCAGAGAAAGGATAAGCCACCTTAATGCGGTACTTTTTACACATGAACATAAGGACCATACCGCCGGACTTGATGATATCAGAAGCTATAATTTTTTGCAAAGAGCGAATATGCCCGTATATGGCAGAGAACGGGTGTTAAACCAATTACAGAGAGAATTTGCTTACATCTTCAATGAAAAAAAATACCCGGGTGTACCAAGTGTTTCTTTAAACGAGATTCATAACAAACCTTTTAAAGTCAGTAAAATTGATGTTACTCCTATTGAAGTATTACACTACAAACTTCCGGTATTTGGTTTTAGAATAGCTGATTTCACATACATAACCGATGCTAACTTTATTGCGGAGGAGGAGAAAGAAAAAATCAAAGGATCAAAAATAATTGTTTTGAACGCACTTCAAAAAGACGATCATATCAGTCATTTTACCTTTGATGAGGCCGTTAGCCTAATGGAAGAGCTAAAACCGGAAAAAGGCTACTTCACACACATAAGCCATAAACTGGGCCTGCATGCTGAGGTGAGTGAAGAACTCCCCGACTTTATCGAATTAGCTTGGGATGGCCTTCGGATCACAAGTGATGATTAAGTACTAAACAGCCCCTTTGATGCTTAGAGCATTAACTTTCCATTTTTAATACACCATGTTCAGCTATATCCAAATAAATCCTGTTCAAGACAAATAGTAGTTACAAATTATACCTAGCTGGAGCATCGTGTGAAACCTACAAGGTTGCTCTAATGTCATTCATTATCAATGCCCTTTTTTGGTAAAGAGGCACTTTTAGCATTCAAAAAAGAAATTTTTTGCAGTAGGGACGGGACACGAAGGAACGCAATTGTAAGCAGAAGCGGTTATAATGCTGATCTTAAAAAATAATCCATTAAATATCAATTAGGTAACAATGCCCGGAGCCTGTAAACCGGTAGTAGGAAAAACCCGGTTTTAGCGGGGAAAGAGCATCCTCTGACTTTGCCAAAGCACACTTTTTGGAACAGTTCCGAAAATATCGGTAATTTTATTGACTGATAATGTCTTCTTTTTGTGATTTAATCGTTGAGATTATCACAAACGGGGGTCTTATTTGTTAAATGAAGCTATTTACATAGCCATTTTTATCCTTAATGACTCATTGAACGCAGGTTAAATTTAAAAGCATGAATCCAAAAGACAAAGCAACCCAATGGCTTAATGCCAATAATATTGATGAAGAATCAAAAAAAGAAATTTCACAACTCCTCAAGAACCCTGAAGAACTCAACGAGGCTTTCCTAAAAGACCTTGAATTTGGAACCGGCGGCCTCAGAGGGATCATGGGGATAGGAACCAACCGATTAAATAAATACACGATTGGCATGGCTACACAAGGATTTGCTAACTATTTAAAAAATGAAAACAATGGAGAAGTCAGTGTTGCTATCGCTCATGACAGCAGAAACCATAGCCGATTTTTTGCAGAAACCGCCGCCAATGTTTTTGCTGCCAATGAAATCAGGGTTTTTCTGTTTGAAGACCTTAGGCCTACTCCGGAATTGTCCTTTGCAATAAGAACATTAGGATGTCAGGGCGGCGTGGTATTGACTGCGTCTCATAATCCCAAAGAATACAATGGGTATAAGGCATACTGGTCTGACGGAGGTCAGCTTGTCAGCCCTCATGATAAAAATGTTATTGCTGAGGTCAGCAAGATGAGAACCATTGATAATGTACGTTTTGATGCTGATAAATCCTTAATTCAAATCATTGGAGAAGATATGGATAAGGCATATATTGATATGCTTAAAGAACTGTCCCTTCTTAAAAATGATATCATCAAATCATCTCATTTAAAAATAGTCTATTCTTCTATTCATGGTACAGGTATAACGCTTATTCCTCGGATTCTTGAAGAGCTTGGGTTTTCTGAAATTTTCGTTGTAGAGGCACAGGCGAAACCGGACGGTAACTTTCCGACAGTGATTTATCCAAACCCTGAGGAAAAAGAAGCCATGAGCATGGCATTAGCGTATGGCAAAGAAAAAGATGCGGACCTGGTGCTTGCAACCGACCCCGACGCAGATCGGGTAGGTATAGCGGTAAAAAATACGAAAGGCGAATACCAATTGTTAAATGGAAATCAAACAGCTGTATTACTGATTTATTATCTGCTAAACAAGTGGCAGGAAAGAGGATTAAAAGGAAATGAGTTTATCGCAAAAACAATAGTAACTACAGAACTCATTCAGGATATAGCCAAAGCTCACAACATCACCTGCTACGATACATTAACCGGTTTTAAATGGATTGCCGATCTGATAAAGCGTCTGGAGGGGAAGGAAGTATTTATCGGAGGCGGAGAGGAAAGCTACGGATACCTAATAGGCGATAAGGTAAGAGATAAAGATGCAGTAGCAAGTGCGATGATAATTGCCGAGATGGCTGCCTGGGCAAAAAATCAGGATATGTCAGTTTTTGAACTGTTGGTAAGCATCTACAGAAAATACGGTGTTTATCATGAAGCTCTTAAATCAATTACCAAAAAGGGATTAAAAGGTGCGGAAGAAATCAAAAATATGATGCAAGACTTCAGGAGTTCCCCTCCTGCTTACCTGGCAGGCTCTCCTGTGGAAACAATCATTGATTATCAATCGGGCACGAAAAAAACTGCACATGGAGAAACCATTGTTGATCTTCCAAAATCAAATGTTCTACAATATATTACATCAGATGGCACTAAAGTCAGTATTCGACCTTCCGGGACAGAGCCAAAAATAAAGTTCTACTTTTCAGTCAAAGGAAAAATAGATGGTGATGATTATTATAAAGCCGAAAAAGAACTCTCAGAAAAAATCCATAACTTATTGATTGACTTGAAATTATAACCTAAATTGAAATAATTAAATTAAATAATTCAGAAAGTACTAACTTGCACCGATAAAAACGGGCTCAGTAAACAGTCCTCTTTACATTTAACATATACTAAAAATTGAGTAGTATTTTTTATTTTCTGTTAGTGGCAGTGGGGTTTGTGCTGCTGATTAAAGGTGCCGATTATCTTGTAAATGGTGCATCATCTTTAGCAAAACGCTTCAATATTTCTGATATAGCGATAGGGCTTACCGTAGTTGCGATGGGTACCTCGGCTCCGGAATTGGTAGTTAACCTTCTCTCCGGATCCGTAGAAGACGGCAGGACGGGGGCCAATGAGGTCGTCTATGGAAATATCATTGGTTCCAATATTTTCAACATCTTCCTTATTCTGGGCATTTCAAGTGTCATATATCCATTAAAAGTAGAAAAGAATGCACTATGGAAAGAGATTCCTTATTCACTGCTTGCTACTTTTATATTCTTCATTCTTGTTAACGATATCTTGTTTTTCAATGCAGAAAAAAGTGGTCTGGATACGAAAGACGGACTAATTTTATTAGCCATGTTCTGCCTGTTTCTGGTTTATATTTTTCTGAATATAAGAAGGGACCCCGAAGCAGATGTAGATGATATTGAGATCTATAGTAACTTAAAAACCACTTTGATGATTGTTTTTGGGATGGGTGGATTAGCGTTGGGTGGAAACCTTATTGTTGATAATGCCATTAAAATTGCAAAATTGTTTGATGTCAGTGACAAAATGATAGGGCTCACCATCCTTGCAGCCGGAACATCACTTCCGGAGTTGGCAACTTCCGCAGTAGCTGCCTACCAGAAAAAATCAGATTTGGCCGTTGGCAATATTGTTGGGTCTAATATTTTTAACCTCCTTCTGGTATTAGGAGTTACCTCTATTGTACATGCTCCACTCATCTATACTCCATCACTTAATACAGACTTGTACATCGTAATGATAGGTACATTTATGCTTTTCCTTTTCATGTTTACCCTCAATAAGTTTAAGTTGGACAGGGCGGAAGGAGTGGTTTATCTGATAGGTTTTATAGTCTACTCCTACTACCTTTTCGTCCGAGAGGATATTCTCCCCGGATTCTTTTAAAATTTCGGCATTGTTTTTTTTAGCTATAAAACATTGAAAATGTTGCAAAAAATATCAAATCAGCATTATTTAAAATGCACAACGGATTTTATATAAGTCTCTTTCCCTTTCCACTACAGGCTACTTGAGCTTTTCAACAACCATATCTGCAATTCGTTCACCGATAGATAATGAAGAAGTGGCAGCAGGAGATGGTGCATTTCCTACATTGATGAATTTGTCATGCTCAATCACTAAGAAATCATCAATAAGTCCTCCCTTACGATCACAAGCCTGAGCACGTACTCCTGCACCTCCTTTGATTAGGTCTTTTTTCTGAATTTCAGGAATGAGTTCTTGTAGGGCTTTTGTGAAAGCTGATTTGGAGTAAGAACGATACAATTCACCCAATCCTGTTTTCCAATATTTAGACGCTACCCTAAGGAAGCCCGGGAAAAGGAGTGTCCCGAGTAATTCGGACATATTTACATTTTTCTTTTTGTAACCTTCTCTGGCGTATGCAAGCACTGCATTGGGTCCGGCTTCAGTACCTCCTCCGATCATTTTGGTAAAGTGTACTCCCAAAAAAGGGAATTTAGGATCGGGTACGGGATAAATAAGATTTTTTACAAGTCCTTCTTTTTCAGGTTTGATTTTATAATATTCTCCTCGGAAAGGAATGATTCGATAATTGATTTTAGCTCCCGATAGCTTAGCAATTTTGTCAGATTGCAGCCCTCCGCAATTGACGACCACCCGGGTTGTTAGCCGCTCACTGGTTGTATGAACATGAATGAACCCTTTCGCTTCTTCGAATTTTAATAATTTGTTTGCAGAGTAAATTTCTCCTCCGAAATGTTTAAACTTTTCTGCATACTTATTTGCCACCTCTTTATAATCTATAATTCCGGTTTGAGGGACGTGCAGCCCCTTCACTCCGTTGACATGTGGCTCGTATTCTTTAAGTTCTTCTTTTTCAAGTCTTTTGATCCCTTTAAGCCCATTTGCCTTGCCTCTTTCGCAGAGTGTATTCAGTGCGTCAAGCTGAGAGGCATTTGTAGCAACGATGATCTTTCCACAAATCTTATAGTTAATTTCTTCTTCTTCACAGAATTTTATCAGTTTATTATACCCATCAATACAGTTTTTGGCTTTGAAACTTCCGGGCTTATAATAAAGCCCTGAGTGGATCACTCCACTATTATGTCCTGTTTGATGCAGAGCAATCGTTGGCTCCTTCTCAATAATAGCAACTTTATAGTTTGGATTTTTTTCCTTTATTTTCAAAGCCGAGGCCAGGCCAACGATACCTCCGCCAATAACAACAGCATTATACATATTACCCAAGTGATTGCAGAACAAATATCGCTTCAACTTTTGGTATAGGAAAGTCTCAGGAAGAAAAAGCCTCAACTCTAGTTGAGATTTTTTTTAATATATTCGGAAGTGTACTACAAAGTATGATAGCTTAAATATGCCCATAATTGATGTAATAAAAGGCTCATTCAAAGGCTTTGATTTGAAAAACAACATGTTCGCCTAAAGGATCGCCTTATCCTGTGCCTTAACCGACAGTTGTTGCCTTACAATCTCCTTTTGCCTATAGGTAGATTGGTGCTAATAAATACCCGCTTAAAACGCTTCCAATTATCGGTCAATAAACTGCCCCATTTTATGCCTGATGTCTTTATTTTACACCCTAACGCCCTGACGGTCTTTTCATTGCGTTTGCCAAAGACCCATGCAACGATCTCTCCACTCTCCCGATGATAAGCATAAATCAACCAGAGTTTATGACGCTTCTTGCCTACATAAGTCCAAAATTCATCAATTTCCAATTTATCGTAAAAGCTATGCTTGGGTTGGAGGACTACCTGCTGTTTTTCTAAGGTCTTTAACACTTTGCTAAGCGAAATGTTCAAAATATCGCTTATATCTCTGATGCCACAACCTCTCACCAACATCCTCATAATCAGTGTAATCGTGTTAGAATGAGCCCCTTTATAGCTCAGCGCATGGTTGCCGATAAACTGTCGAGAGCAGGCGTTACATAACTAATTTTGCTTTTTAGCTTTTTTCTTCCCGTTTTTAACTACATTTGTACTCTTACACTGAGGGCAGGTTAGTATGATTTGTATTTTCATTAGCTTTAGAAATTAATTTTTACGCAAATTCACACTAACTTGTTCTTTTTGAACAAGTTATAAATCATACTTTTTGGAACAGTACCGACGATTCTTGACAAATTTTTGTTTTTGGGTTCTCTTTTAATTTAAACTTTATTGTAATTGATATGTCGTTCTCAATTCTTGTTAATTTATAATCACCATTTACCACTTCAATATATTGATCTAAGAATCCGTCAATATCAACATCTTTAGTGGTTACTTTTCTCTCTTCCGGCATTTTAGAACAAGAAAAAAAAATACTGTGATCAATGCAATATATGCAGTTTTTCTGTATTGTTTTTTAATTTTCATTTTTAAATATAATTAAATTATGTTTATTCAGTCCTAAAAAAAACTAATAAATTTTGTTTATGAATAAACGTAGTACTGTAACTTATTCCTATTACTAGAGAGACCAAATGATTTTAACTAAAGATAAAATTTACCACGTATGTGGATAAACTTATACTTGTTATTCTCGTAGTGTTAAAAAACTGGTAATTTTTAGTACTTAAAAATAAAAGCTAACGTTTATTGCTTCAATATGTAAAATGCAAAAATAACTAAAGAGTAATTAAAAAACAAAAAATGTTTTTTGACAAAAAATCAGATTGGTGAACTATATAAATTATTGTATGGTGGGCATTAGTTGTGTAATAGGAAGACAATCAGATAAAATCTTCAATTAACATTTTTTTATCATGTACAAATTATAATGTTAAATTTGAAAAAAAAACTAAAAAATATTATGACTTAAAAACAATAAGTAAATATTAAATTATGAAGCATTAGCTTTTATTCTTAAGTACTAAAAATTACCAGTTTTTTAACACTGCAAGAATAACAAGTAAATGCTCACGCCTTGGCGTGGGTTTGTTCTTGTTTGTAGTGTGGGTTTATGGTAATACCTTAGTACTGAATAAGTTAAAATCCACGCTTTTTTATTTATTAATGTTTGCAATATTGGGGCAAATTGTTTATTTTTGTTATATGAAAAAAATACAAACATTATCAGTATATGATTTTATGAGCCGTTTCCCAGATGAAAAGGCAGCAATTAAATTCATTGAAAATAAAAGATGGGAGGAAAATATTATTTGTCCTTATTGTAACAGCCATGAGGTGGTTTCAAGACCGGCACGTAAAGGTCACAGATGCAAAAAGTGTAGAAAAGATTTTACCGTAAAAACCGGGACGATTTTTGAACATTCAAACATTAAACTACATAAGTGGCTTTATGCAATGTATCTTTTTGTTACTAACAGAAAAGGTATATCTTCACTACAGCTAAGTAAAGAGCTAGGTATGACACAAAAATCTGCTTGGTTTTTACTTCAAAGATTAAGAGAGACAGGTAAACAAAGTAAAGAAATGCTAGATAACTTTGTTGAAATAGATGAAGCGTATATAGGAGGTAAAGAAGCAAACAAACACGCAAATAAAAAGACACCCGGATCACAAGGTGGAGCCAATAAAGATATTGTCAAGGGTTTCAGAGATAAAGATGGTAAAGTAAAAGCTGAAACAATTCCAAATATTCAGCATCTTACTTTAAAAGAAAAAATTAATAAAAATATAACCAAAGGTGCTGTAATTTGCACCGATGAATTGAAAGGATACAACAACCTTTCAGATGATTACACGCATTTAAGGGTTAATCATTCAGCAAAAGAGTTCGTTAATGGTATGGCTACTACTAATGGGATTGAGAGCTTTTGGGCTTTATTGAAACGTGGATATTACGGTACGTATCATCACTTCTCTACTAAGCACCTGAATAGATATATCAATGAGTTTACGTTCAGACAAAATGAGGGTAATTGTAGCATTGATACAATAGATAGAATGACGGCACTTTGTAAAAAGAGTGTTGGTAAAAGTTTAAAATATAAAGTGTTAATAAATGGATAAAAAAGATTTTGACTTTTTTGAAACATTTGTAAAAAAAGTCGTTACCACAAAACCAACTAAATCACATAAACATCCGGTAACTAGTCCTACAAAGAAACAATTAGAGGAACGTTACAGTCTGGATAGAGAGACATTAGAAATAAAGAAAATAAAATGATATATAAATTACAATTATAATGCCATTAAAGTTGTAAATTGGAGTTGGGCTTATATTCCGAAAGAAATTTTTTATAATTCTCCAAGAGTTAAAAAAATTCTAAAAGAAGCAAAAAATATGAATATTAATATATTACAAAAAGACAAAGGATAGATGCTTGAATTAAGTATTTTAAGCCTTCCAATTCTTGGAGCATATTTTTTTCTTTCAAATACGGGTTGTTATAAATATTATCATAAATTTCTTGATAAGCAAAGGTTGATTTATTCAACGTTATTATGGTCTGCATATTTTTTACTATCATTATTTATAATAACATTAATTATAGATATAGAAATATTCTTTTCATATTTCAGTTTTAAGCAGATGCTAATTGAAGTTTATAAGGAAGTGTTAATTATAGCTTGTTTGCTTTCATTTGTACTTGCACACTTATTACCACCTATCATAAATTTTTATAATCGTAATCGTGCCTATGAAATTATTGCAGATGTAATTAATAAATTAGGAAATGATCTTCATAAATTTTTATGGACAGCTTTTACTAATGACAAATTAATCATGATAAGTTTGAAAGATAGTAAAGTTTATATTGGTTTTGTGGATTCTTTTCCTGATTGTGATAATTTTAATTTTCCTTATTTCAAGTTATTCCCATTATACAGTGGTTATAGGTCTGATCAGAATCGTAATCTTTATATAACTACAAATTACTTTGATGCTTACGAAAATTTAAAGAATTTTGATAAATTAGGCAATATTGAGAAAGTAATTAAAACGGATGAATTAATAAGTGTTTCGTTTTTTAATAAAGAATTATATGACCAATTTAATTATGGATCGAATAAACAAATATCAAATAATTAAAATATATTGTTATTATTTGATCACTTGCTTAATTAATATTTTGTATTAGACAATCTTAAACAAAAATTTATGGGTCAAATAGTATATAATTCCCATTTTTTTTAATTAAAAAAATTGCTCAGTTCAAATAATTCTCAACCGGAGTAAATGGCAGTCCAAATGCTTCTGCAACTCCTTCGTAAACGATTTCTCCATTTATCACATTCAATCCAAGGGCAAGTTCTCTATTTTCATTACATGCCTTTTTCCAGCCTTTGTCCGCCAGCTGAATCGCACAGGGGAGTGTTGCATTCGTAAGTGCCAGCGTAGAGGTGTAAGGAACTGCTCCGGGCATGTTTGCAACGCAGTAGTGTACCACATCATCAATGATAAAGGTAGGATTTTCGTGTGTAGTAGGCTTACAAGTTTCAATACATCCACCCTGGTCTACGGCAACATCTACTAATACGGTGCCGGGTTTCATGTCTTTTAACATATCTCTCCTGATTAGATGAGGGGCTTTGGCTCCGGGGATAAGCACTGCACCGATGATCAGGTCGTGCGAAGAGATAAGTTCTTTGATATTATATTCACTGCTTGCGAATGTATTGACATTGGCAGGCATTACATCATCAAGGTATCGAAGACGAGGCAGGTTCAAATCCATAATTGTGACATCCGCACCCATGCCGGCAGCCATTTTAGCTGCATTGGTTCCGACAACCCCGCCGCCTAATATCATCACTTTAGCAGGTCTTACTCCGGGGACACCTCCTAATAAGATTCCCCGGCCTTTAAGAGGTTTTTCCAAATATTTTGCACCTTCCTGAATTGACATTCTTCCGGCTACCTCAGACATTGGGACCAGCAGGGGTAAAGACTTGTCGGGCTTTTCCACCGTCTCGTAAGCTAAACAAATGGCCTTGCTCTCCATCATAGCTTTTGTCAGCGGTTCGTGGGAAGCAAGGTGAAAGTAGGTAAAGACGAGTTGATCTTTCTTACATAAGTTATACTCAGCTTCGACAGGCTCTTTCACCTTGATGATCATTTCGGCGATGCCATAAGTGTCTTCCATAGAATCCAGGATTCCGGCTCCGGCGTGAATGTATTCTTTATCTGTAAAACCACTTCCGATACCGGCAGTGGACTGAATGTACACTTGATGACCTCTTTTGCTGAGTTCAAGAACACCTGACGGCGTGACAGCTACTCTGTTTTCATTGTTTTTTATCTCTTTCGGAACACCTATTATCATGATTTTGAAGTTAATCAGACAGCAAATATAGCGGGAGGTTCCCCTGAAAAGGGAAGAGTGAAAAAATCAAATTTTAGCTGCGATGGAAAATATGTAAATACCGGTATCATTATCTTATTTTATAAATAATTCAAATATAATATTTGCTTTCAAGATTTTAATCTCTGTCAGGTCAAACCATCATTAAAGCCCCGACTCTTCATTCTCTTATGATTTTTTGATACCTTTGAAAACTTCCTAATCGGTAAACTCTTTATAAAGGAATGAAAGAAGCGAAAAGCAAGACAAAGATTTTAATAAACAAAGAGGAAGCATTATTTGATTACCAGCTGGCGGTAGAAAGCAGAGAAGCGAGCCTGATCGGTAGAAAAGAAGTTTTCATGGGGAAAGCTAAGTTTGGAATCTTCGGCGACGGTAAAGAGATTCCTCAAATTGCAATGGCTAAATACTTTCAGAATGGTGACTGGCGATCCGGATATTACAGAGATCAGACCTTCATGATGGCCATAGGCCAATTGACGACACAACAGTTTTTTGCTCAGTTGTATGCTCATACAAATGTTGAAGCCGACCCGGCTTCGGCAGGACGAATGATGAACGGACATTACGGGACCCGATTCCTAAACGGTAAAGGAGAATGGCTGACTCAAACAGATAAAAAAAACAGCAGTTCGGACATATCCCCCACTGCCGGGCAGATGCCCCGACTCTTAGGACTTGCCTACGCATCGAAGCTATATAGAAATAATGAAAAGTTAAGTGATTTCAAAGACTTTTCAATAAATGGAAATGAAGTTGCTTTTGGAACCATAGGGAATGCGTCCACTTCGGAAGGGCATTTTTGGGAAACTATGAATGCAGCAGGAGTACTACAAGTGCCTTTGATAATGTCTGTCTGGGATGATGATTATGGCATTTCCGTCCCGCAGAAATATCACACTGTCAAAGAAAGTATTTCCGAAGCATTAAGCGGCTTTCAAAAAACATCTATGAAAGAGGGGTTTGAAATCCTAACTGTAAAGGGCTGGGATTACACTGCTCTACTGGAAACATACAACAGAGCTGTTGATGTTTCAAGAACAAAACACATTCCATGTATTGTTCACGTAACAGAAGTTACTCAACCACAAGGACATTCCACTTCGGGTTCGCATGAGCGTTATAAATCAAAAGAACGCTTGGCGTGGGAGAAGGAACATGACTGCATTTTGAAAATGCGAGAGTGGTTAGTTGCTGAAGGATTTGCAAATGAGGATGAATTAATTGATATTGAGAAAAAAGCTAAGAGTGCCGCTAAAAAAGCCAGGGATGTCGCCTGGAAAGAGCTTTCTGAAGAAATAAAAGCCGAGCTAAAAGAAGCCCTTGAGTTAATAGATAAAGCAGGTGTTTCGTCAAAAAGAGCAAATGAAATTTCCGCCTTAACAAAAGAGATCAGAAAGGAATTTAACCCGGAAAAATCACATATCATACGTGGGGTAAAAAAAGCACTAAGACTTCTGAAAGAAGATGCAAGCCCCGAAAAGGAGACACTCAAGATACATTTAGCAAAAAAAGAGGCACACTATTTTGATCAATACAATTCAAGGCTTTATGACGAGGGCGGGCGTTCTGCACTGAACATTAAGTCTGTTCCTGCGGCTTATGATGAAGATAGTAAACTTGTGGACGGCAGGGAAGTGCTTAATGCTTGTTTTGATTGTTTATTCAAAAATGACTCCCGAGTCTTTGCTTTTGGAGAGGATGTCGGCAAAATTGGGGATGTCAATCAGGGTTTTGCAGGGCTTCAGGATAAGTACGGAAAACTGAGAGTTACCGATACCGGGATTAGAGAAACTACGATCATTGGTCAGGGCATTGGCTGTGCTTTAAGAGGTCTAAGACCTATCGCTGAAATACAATACCTTGATTATCTGCTCTATGCACTTCAGACACTTTCTGATGATCTTGCAACCCTGCACTACAGAACTTACGGAGGACAAAAAGCACCTCTGACTGTGAGAACAAGAGGGCATCGACTGGAAGGAATCTGGCACTCAGGCTCTCCAATTGGAATGATTATCCATTCGCTTCGTGGGATGTATATTCTAACTCCAAGAAATATGACTCAGGCAGCCGGTTTTTATAATACATTACTACAATCGGACGATCCGGCACTTGTCATAGAATCGCTCAACGGATACAGGCTCAAAGAAAAGATGCCTAAAAATATTTCAGAGTTTAGACTGGCACTGGGAGATCCCGAAATTTTAAGAGAAGGAAGTGACATTACGATAGTTACTTATGGTTCAACCTGTAGAATTGTAGAGGAAGCTGCCACTCAACTTCTCGAAGAAGGGATTGAAGCCGAGATTATTGATGTTCAAACGCTTATCCCATTTGACCGCCCGAAGACGATATTAAAATCACTTAAAAAAACAAACCGACTGGTAGTTGTGGATGAAGATGTGGAGGGAGGAGCATCCGCTTACATCATGCAAAAAGTCCTGGAAAGAGATAATGGCTATTTTCATCTTGATTCAAAACCTGCAACGGTTACCGCAAAGGATCACAGACCTGCATACGGGAGTGATGGAGATTATTTCACCAAACCTAATGTGGAGGATGTCTTTGATAAGGTTTACGAATTGGTTTCTGAAAGCAATCCTGACCTGAAGGATATCTACTAAGGAGTTATTTCTGAAATTCTGAATGAAGGTGTCACTACTTCATTACTCAGGTTTCCGGCCTGATCCATAATACTGAATCTAACTCTCAGCAGATTATCTTGAAATGCGATGCTCAGCCCTCTGGAGAGAATGCTGTAAGTAATGGTTCCGCTTTCTCCGTCACCTTCACCGAAGACAGGAATTCGTCCATTAAAATTTCCAAGTTCACAATCATTAACCGGGAAGATACTTCTAAAGTCCACTTCTTCAAAAGTTCCACGTATATTCTGTTGTTCAATAGAAATAAATATATTGTAAAATGTTTCTTTAAATAATGCCGGAATTTCAGCATTTAACTTGCTCGGACTTTGGGTAAAAATCTTTTCATAAGAGAGGTCATTAAGATTATACACAGTTATTCCAATTGTATCAAAGCGGGATAAATTCTGATTTATAATGTTAGGGCATTCAAAAACGATATTTTCGTTGTAAATTCGGGAAAAATCAATAAAGGCAGGAAAAGTTTTAGCCCTCTCAATAACTCTGACAATATTCCGGTCATCCCTTAGCCTTCTTACGGGTATAACAGTCTTAAAAACAACAGGAGCTAAATAAACCGGAGGAACCAGTTCGTTTATATTAGCTTTAGTGAGGATCTTGGGTTCGGAATCAATAAAAAGATCATAGGAAGGGGAGAAGTCATTTTCAGGGAAGCCGATATTGGCATCTCCATCCTCAAAACTAAACGTCAGTTTGAGCGAATCAACATTTGTAGAAGAGTCAATAAATTCAATTTTCTCAAACTCAATTTTTGGTGTATCAGGAAATTGTTCTTCTTCATAACAGGAAGTGAGAAACACAGGAAATAATGAGCATAATAAATTTGCAAAACGTTTCATCGAGTATAAAATTAACTAATTGACTACCTATTAAGTTGTGAGCTTTACCTCAAAATTTAAGAAACGACTTTTCTTTATTAACGAAACTAATTTCAATGATAGTTCACTTGAAGTTTTTGATTATCAATATCATCACAATTCAGTTTACAATCATTTTTGTAATTCTCTTCGAAAGACACCGGGCACGGTGAGAACAATCTATGAAATACCATTTCTTCCCATTGAGTTTTTCAGGAGTCATGTAATTCTCAGCGTAGACAGGGACGTTGAAAAAATTTTTAAAAGCAGCGGTACTACATCACACAATAGAAGTGCCCACCATATTCCCGATTTGAAGTTTTACCATAAAGCTGCAAAAAAGACCTTTGAGCATGTGTTCGGGGAATTATCAAGTAAGAAAATCATTGCTCTATTGCCTTCATACGTTGAGCAGGGAGACTCTTCGCTTATCAGTATGGTGGATCATTTCTTAAACTACGCCGCCCCTGGCTCTGATTATTTTTTAGAGAGAACCCTATCTAAATCATTAAAATCAAATACTGAAAACATTATTTTCGGTGTTTCGCATGCACTGCTAAACTTAGAAATAAGTGAATCAACCTCAAACACGATCATTATAGAGACTGGCGGGATGAAGGGCCGGGCTAAAGAAATTACCAGAACCGAACTCCACCAAATTATCTTTCAAAAAACCAGGATAAATAAAATATGGTCTGAATATGGGATGACCGAACTTCAAAGTCAGGCCTACGGGAAAAATGGTTTATTTCGTTTCCCAAAATGGGTAAAAGCTTTGATCAGAGAGGTAAACGATCCATTTACCTACCAAGAAAAATCGAAATCAGGAGGGATTAATGTGATTGACCTTGCTAATGTAGAAACCTGCTCATTCATAGAAACTAAAGACCTGGGAAAAATAAATGAAGACGGGTCTTTTGAGGTTCTTGGTCGTTTAGATAATAGTGACATTAGAGGTTGTAATTTAATGGTTTAACACAATCTATAAAATAAATTTATAATCTTTGAGTTTGTAGTTAAGAAAAATTCATATTTTTGAGTAGATAAAAAATATAAAAGTCATTAAGACTAAAATCGCTTATGAAAATAAAACTAACATTGATTGCACTGATAATTTTAAGTTTAAGTGCTTGTACACAAAGAACCTGCCCTACTTATGCAAAGGAAGATGTTCAGAAGGAAGAGACAACCCGGCAAGCTAACGTTTAGTTTTCTACGTATTTAATGACATCGTTCCTGGTTATCATTTTTTCTGACATTATGACCAGCCTTTCGATAACATTTCTTAGTTCTCTTACATTCCCACTCCAGTTGTATTTTTCAAGCTGAGTAATGGCTTCTTTTTCTATTGTCTTAGGAGCTGCACCATACTCATTGCCAATTTGAGATAAAAAATGTTGCGATAGAAGTTTGATATCTTCCTTCCTTTCTCTGAGTGCAGGCACTACAATAACCACGACGCTTAATCTATGATATAAGTCTTCTCTAAAGTTACCTTTCTCAATTTCTTCTTTAAGGTTCTTATTGGTGGCGGCAATAACTCTTACATCTACATTGATTGATTTATCTCCTCCTACCCGAATTATTTTTTTATCCTGAAGTGCTCTGAGTACTTTAGCTTGTGCAGAAAGGCTCATGTCACCTATTTCATCCAGAAAAAGTGTCCCTCTGTGTGCCTGTTCAAACTTTCCGATTCTTTGCCTGTGAGCAGACGTAAATGAGCCTTTTTCATGTCCAAAAAGCTCACTCTCTATAAGCTCTGAAGGAATGGCCGCACAGTTCACTTCAACCAGAGATGATTTAGCCCGCTGACTCTTTTCATGGAGCCAACGGGCTACCAACTCTTTTCCGGTGCCATTTTCACCATTAATTAAAACCCTTGCTTCAGAAGGAGCGACCTTTTCAATTGTTTCCTTTACTTCTTCAATCACATCTGAATTTCCAATAATATCATAGCCTTTACTTATTTTCTTTTTGAGAATCTTTGTTTCCATAGTGAGTTGTCCTTTATCAATGGCATTCCTGACGGTAAGAAGAATTCTATTAAGGTCAGGTGGCTTTTGAATAAAATCATAAGCTCCCATTTTCGTAGCTTCCACGGCGTTGTCAATCGTTCCATGTGCAGAAATCATTACAAACGGAATATCAACTCCTTCGTCATAAGACTTCGCCAATAATTCCATTCCGTCCATTTTAGGCATCTTTATATCACATAATACCAGATCAATTTTTTCAGATTCAAGTTTATGCCATCCATCTTCTCCGTCTTCTGCTGTTATCACTTCGTACTTCTCCTCAATGAGAATATCACTCAACGCATCACGAATACTCTTCTCATCATCTACGATCAATATTTTTGACATCTTAATTTTATTTAAAATTCTAGCGACAAAAAGCAAGCCAATAAGCCGGGTTCTGTTTTATCTCATCATTTATCTGGTCCTAAAAAAAGGATCTAACGACCCACCCCATCCTGCTCAAGCGAGTGACTTTCAAATGCAGGACTTATTTGGTCTTTCAGCACGTAAGGTTTACCATACCCCTTCAATTGCTATCAGGGTGGTGGGCTCTTACTCCACCTTTTCACCTTTTCCCCGAATCAAAGATTGATTAGAGGTAGTCTGTTTTCTGCGGCACTTTCTCTATCCAATAAGGATGCTCCCTTTTCAGAAGTACGCTACTCTATGCTGCCCGGACTTTCCTCTTCTATCATTCAACAGAAGCGATGAGTCGGCTTGCGATGCAAAAATATCAATGAATGTCCTTTCTTGGATTACAATTGCGTTGTTTCGGGTTAAAATTATACTTACTTACACCGAACTCACGTTAAAATAATTTTTTCAATGAGTATGAAGGGTGAGGTGCTTAGGAATTTCCCAAGCGCTTTTTTTGTTGTCTATTTTTGTGGAAGTTAAAAAAACCGATTGATAATATGGCACTAAAATGTGGAATTGTAGGATTGCCGAATGTGGGAAAGTCCACCCTTTTTAATGCACTTTCAAACGCTAAGGCAGAAGCTGCAAATTTTCCGTTTTGTACCATTGAACCCAATTTGGGGGTCATCTCAGTGCCGGACGAACGATTAGAAATTTTGTCATCACTGGTAAACCCTCAAAAAGTCCTTCCGACTGTTATTGAGTTTGTAGACATCGCAGGGCTTGTGAAAGGGGCTAGTAAGGGGGAAGGTCTGGGAAATCAATTTTTAGCGAACATTCGTGAAGTGGATGCCATCGTTCATGTCATTCGCTGCTTTGATAATGATAACATTGTCCATGTCTCCGGGAAAGTAGACCCGATTGAAGATAAAGAAGTTATTGACACGGAGCTTCAGTTGAAGGACCTGGAGTCGGTTGACAAGCGTATACAGCGTGTAGAAAAAACTGCTAAGTCCGGTGATAAGGAAGCAAAAGCAGAGTATGAGGTATTAATTCAATTTAAATCACATTTGGAAAGCGGGCAAAATGCCCGATCTCTTGATGTGGAGAAAGAGCAAAGAGCATATATAAAAGAGCTTCAGTTATTAACGGACAAGCCGATTATTTATGTCGCCAATGTAGAAGAAGAATCTGTGAATGGTGGAAATGAATGGAGCAGGAAACTTGAAGAACACGTAGCTCCTGAAAATGCACAACTAATAATTATTTCTGCCGGATTAGAAGCCCAGATAGCTGAATTTGATGACCCTGAAGAAAAGCAGTTGTTTTTAGAAGAGTATGGATTGAAAGCATCCGGTCTTAATCGGCTCATCAAAGCTTCATATACCCTTTTGGATCTAATTACTTATTTCACGGCCGGAAAACAAGAATTGAGAGCCTGGACCATTAAAAAAGGATGGAAAGCACCTCAGGCAGCAGGGGTCATACATACTGACTTTGAAAAAGGATTTATCAAAGCGGAGGTAATAAAAATCCCGGATTATCAACAGCATAAGACAGAGGCAGGCTGTAGAGAGGCAGGGAAACTAGCGATTGAAGGTAAAGAATATGAAGTAAAGGATGGAGATGTGATGCATTTCCGATTCAACGTTTAATTGCTAATAGACCCAAATCTCTTATAGCCAATAATTTCATCATGGATGGTTCCCTGCTTTCTGTAGTAGACCATTATCTCATATTCATTTTCGGTTTCAAAGTGGCTTCCTTCCAACTGATAGGAAGGTTTTGAAGAACCCTCTACCGCATACAAGTAGTCGTAGTAACCCTGCTTGAGTAAAATATGGGTTGAATAGGATTGATTCGACGGATTATATTTCAAAAGGGTTTCATCATCCATTCGCCAGTTATTGAATCTTCCAATAACATAAACATTACCCTCAATCCGGTCACTTTTTAAATTAAATTGAACTTTTGCATAATCGGCGTTTAAAGAATTTTCTCCCGGATCATTATTTTGAAGAATATACCTCCCATTGATGTCTTGAAAGTTTAAGGTGTAAGGAAGTGATGCCCTGGATTTGTCTAATCCCAGGATAGCCTGAATAGATGTGGTAGAAGCCATGATTTTAGATATATTTCTTCCGGCAACGCTCAACGTTCTTAAGTCCATAAATCGAAATTCATTCCAGCCCGGAATGTTTGTCGTTAAGTCCAGATGACGGTATTCAATAACTCCTTCATTTGCAAGTATTAATGTAGGTGGAATTGTCCTGATTGCAGTATACCAATTGTGATTTTGTAAAATGACCGGTGAGATGTCCTTTGAGGGCACGTTTACAAGCAGGTTTCCATAGTCTATTGAAAATTCTACCTGCTGATTCTCTTCCCTTCTGTTAATGGTAGTGCTTACTCTTACCACGTGATCGATAGACGCAATCGTTTCATAAACCATAAACCTCCTGGTAAGTAGTAAATCATCAGAATTTGTTCTTCTAAATACTGCCAAAATGTAATTTCCACTTATCAGGGGTTTTGGAAGGCTTAATTGATAGTTAATATAAGGCTGAATCGTATTTACAGAGTAATTAAAATCAGTAATCCTGAAATTGTTGATTTCATTCAGGAACTCCATGTCTCTGAGCTGAGATCTGTTCCAGTCTTTATTACAGTGAATAATTTTAAAACTAAGGGTTTCAAATTGATCAGTAAGCAGGTCAAAGTTTAATCCAAGGAGTCCGTTTTCATTCAGGTTAATGACAGGATTATCAAGTGTACTTACTCGTTGGTCAATTAGCGGACCTAATAGCACATTTCCAACAATATCTTCATAGTCGTAATTATCAAAAATCATTTGTTTTTGAATCACATTTTTTTGGGGTACTACAGGTTCGCAGTTGACTGACAAAATGATTGGGAGAAAAACTGCTATTATCAAAATTTTCTTCATAACTTTGATTAAGTATTTGATCCCAAATTAGGAATTACAACCATAATATCTCTTTCAGGGTCTAATTAAATGTCAATATCTGAAGATCAGCTCATAATAGGATGCCAGAAAGGTAAGCGAGAGTTCCAACAAGCACTTTATGATATATATTGTGATGGAATGTACTTGGTTGCACTGAGGTATTCAAAGATGCAGCAGGAAGCTGAGGATATTCTTCAGGAAGCTTTTCTAAAAGTATTCAGGAATATTAAGGACTTTAGAAAAGACTCCTCATTGTCTCATTGGATAAAGAAGATAGTGATTAACACGGCATTAAATCATCAAAGAAGCAAACTTTATCTCTACCCCATGGTAGATGCGGAGGAGCTTAAAGATTGGAAGGAGCAGGAGTATATCCTTTCAAACCTAGGTTATCAGGAACTTTTAGAATTAATTCGGGAACTGTCGGGTGGATGTCAAGCGATTTTTAACTTGTATGCAATTGAAGGCTATAAGCATCATGAAATAGCAAAAGAGCTTAGCATAAGTGAAGGGACCTCCAAATCACAATACTCCAGAGCTAAATCAATACTCGTCGAAAAAATAACAAGCAGGGAGAAATATAATGAAACGAGGGAAGTTTGAGAAGGATATAAAAAAGAAATTCAAAGGAAGATCAGTTCGTGTTCCTGATTCTGTCTGGGATAACATTGACACAGAACTGAACGCAGGCCTGCTAAAGTTATATTCCAGTAAAAGTAATAAGTATAAATGGGCTGCTGTTGCAGCAATTTTTATTACCTGCTGTTCTTTAGCCAGTCAGTTTTTTACCTTTGAATTTACTGGAGAACAGCCTCCGGAGGACTCCGGCTATAACGCCCTCTTAGAATATAGGTATGCTTCTCCAAATGTTCCTAATCAAACATGGCTGCCTGTGAGTCCCCCTATTTTCAAACCAGTGATCATTCATAAGAAAGATGATGCTCTAATTTCAGATTATTCAGTTGCTTTAGATGATAAAAAGGATGAGAGCAGAAGTTTTTTGAAAATTCATGAAGTAGCTCCAAAAAGGTATCCTGAGTACAGAGTTACCTTGAATGATGATATATATCCATACATTCAAGCTCCTTCAAATTATGAAAGTATATCAAAAGAAAAAGAGGATGTGGATGAGCCGGCTCTTTGGGCCGGAGTAGAAGCCGGAGCCGGAAATTTCAATTCAATCAATTCAAGATCGCTGACATCCGGCGTTGATCTGATTGGGCTGGCATCTGCCATTGGAAATGATTTTTTTGATCCCTCTACTCTTGTAACCCCGGAGCTTAATAGTGGACTGGCAACTAGCATAGGCATTGATTTAGGAATGAAATTAGGTCAAAAATGGGCTTTGGAGACAGGAATTTCATACACTAATGTTACTTCAAACGGTGAAGCATCAATTAATATTTTGGATACCTATACCTTAAATGTACCGACTGATGATCCATTTTCGAGAGAAACTGAATTGGTCATTCGGGAGACTTACGATCACAGAGTAGATGTTTCCAGTTCTACTCAGTTTACTTCAATTCCTGTTCAAGCCGGTTATTTTCTTTTAGATAGAAAAATGAGTTTGAGACTGAATGTTGGATTTGCCGCAAATTATTTTGTAACCAGCAGTTTGAGAGATGGGAATGGTATCATCAAAGGATCCTTTGATAATTCTTTTAATCAATGGTCTTTTGACGGGATAGGGGGGGTTGAGATTGGATATGCGTTCTTCAAAGATTTAGACTTTGTTTTGGAACCTAACTACAGACAGGCGATTACTCCTATGACGATTGGCACCGGAGGTAATGGTAGATTTATTGTTCAAGCAGGTTTGAAATACAAACTTTAATAGCCCAATTATCATTTTTTGCCGTAAATAGTGTAACCCATTTGACTGCGTTTAATAACTTCCCACTATAAAATCGGGAATAGCCGTTTCTTGCTGAAGTTAACCCGTTGTGCATTACTCTTTAAAATAATGTGAGTTCAATGTAATTAAGTGTGAATCTTTTAGTAAGAAAGGTAGACTTTTAGTATATCAACATTTTGAACATCAATCAATGAACTAAAAATCTAGGCATTTCTAAAATGATATAGCTATATGATTAAATAAGAGATTCAGTGAATAAACAATCCTTTCTTGAGACTTTGAATAACTTATGGTCTTCCTCCTGAACCGAGCTAAATAATGTCTTATCCTACTGTTTAGTCCCTCAATAGTATAAGTTTCGGTCTTACTTTGCAGGTGCTTCGCTGCGGGGAGAATACTTTCGTAAGCTTTCCAATGATCGGTATAAAATGATCCTATCTGCATTTTTCTTAAACTTGAGCACAAGCGATCTCCGGTCATTTCACTTCTGTCCCCGATGGTAAAACCCAACACCCTTTTACCTTCTCTATCCACAGAAAGCCAGACCTATACACTGTTTTTTTAATCTTAAATAATTAGCAGTTCACAGAGGTTTTAGCAATTTTCATGGATATAATACATGGCCAATTATTTGTTAAAAAATTTTACTATCTGTTAATTAATCTTAAAACATCATTACATTTGAAGTATCATTTTAATTATTTAACAACAATTAATAAGTTAGTATGAAGAGAATTTTACTACTAGGTTTTGTGTTTATCACTACCCTTCTTTTTGGAGTGATGGCACAAAGAACCGTATCCGGTAAGATTACCGATGATACGGGTGATCCCTTACCGGGAGTGAACGTTGTGATAAAAGGCACAACGACAGGTACCCAAACGGATTTGGATGGGAATTACCGACTTTCCTTAGCTGACGCGGGGGGGGGGGTAATCCTTGTCTTTTCCTATGTGGGTTTTGAAACGCAGGAAGTTGAGGTAGGTTCCAGGACTACCATTGACATTTCGATGGGCGGAGCGGTAGAA
>JACONI010000011.1 GCA_014323825.1 Ekhidna sp.
TGGGGGGGGGGGGGGTAAATTATGTTTGTACAGCCCTTTCGGCAGCGTGTGTGACGTGTTCTTCGTATTCATGATGTCTTTTGATCTTTTTTTATTAAACGTACTCATAACTCATTATTTTAGTTGGTATGAAATGCAAAGATATACAAACATTTTAACTTGTTGTATAAATCTTAATTTTTTTTGATTTTTTTTTCGGTTGTCTGCTAAAAGGGCGTGGAATAATCAAAATGCATGGCATTAAATCTAAATGAGCAGTTCTCAATCAATCTTTTCTTTTAAAGTTTCGAGAATACCTGCAACTCCTCCTTTTTTCCTGATGATCAATAAAGGGATTGCATAATTGATTCTGATCATTTTTTCTGCTTTGCTTCCTATAAAAATAGCGGAGGCTGCTGTTCTGCCTTTTGCTCCCATCACAATCAGATCAACTCTTCTCCTTCTTGCCTCATCCCAGATCATATCCATCACACTTTCACCTTTATCCAGGGTAAAAACCGGAGTGAGTTGCTGCGTTTTCGGGGCAACTTTTTTGATTAAAATATCAAGGTCTTTTTGAAGATGGCTTTTGATAATTTCACCAAACTCCTGATATGATTTACCGGAATATCTGTAGCTGCTTGGTATGTTGATGACATTCTGTAGAAAAATCTCCGACTTTTTATCTTTTGTAAGTTCCAATGTTGTTTTTAAAGATAAATCGGAGTAGTCGGAGAAATCGACAGGAATAAAAATTTTATCCGTTTTGAGTCTGTGATTTTCAGGGATCAACAGCAGGCTACAGGGAGATCTTCTTGCGGTTCTTGAACTAAGCACGGAGTTACTCTTAATAGTTCTTCCCTGTATTATCAGGTCTGCTTTGGTTTCATTGGCTTTTTTCAGGATTTCTTTTGTCAGACTTCCCTGGCAGACAATGAGCCGGGTCTTGATACTACATTTAAAGTACTCTTTAACCAATTTATTAAGCGCTGCTTTTCTTTCTTCAACCGCCCGATCAAAAAGATGAGGAAATTCTTTGCTCATTTCATCAGGAAGATTAAAATCCTTAATGATATTAAGGAAAATGATCTCTTCCGTACCTGCTGTCTTGCTTAGTTTGCAGGCGTTCTCTATGAGCAGTTTGTCTTTTGGGGTACGGTCCAGACAAACAATGATTTTTTTAAACAAATTAATCAAGTTGATTTATTTTTTATAAAATTAACATTTGGAATCAATGTATAACACTTCAATATAGGAAATGATTTTTGTTATTTATTTATATTAACAAAACTTTTTAAAGTTTAGTGTTCCTAAGGCTCAGTGTGCGGAACATTATTCCAAATTACCTATCAGATCGCATAGATATTCTATTGATTCTCTCGAATGTGCGGGGAAGTTAGCGATCCTTATGTGTTCTCCTTCGTGAACCCCGTAACCTTTGCCGAGTATCATACCTTTTTCGCTGATTGCATCAAAAAAAACAGACGGATTATTTGCTTTGGCAACGATCGAAGAGAGCGATCGATGCTTTTCGGATGATACAAAATGAGCAAGAGAAGGGTGATTTTCAATTGTCTGATTTATGATTGCGGCTTTGTACACAATATCATTTTGCATACGCTTAACGCCATAATTTAAAATGTCCCGGGCAATTTTTCCAAGGACATAAATGTAGATCATGCCGGGTGTTTCCGGCGTTTGTGCTTTGCTTCCAAACTTCTTGAGGGTGGGAATGGAACGATAACTTCCTATTGAGGTTTTTTCGGCTTTTTTGAGGGATTTCTCTACACACCTTTCATTTACAATCCAAACGCCTAATCCGGCAGGCATACCAAACGCCTTTTGAACGGAAAAGTAGGCCGTATCAATTGTTGAAAAGTTTACGGGAAGGGCAGGGGATGCACTTACGATGTCAAGTGCAATTAACTTGTCCGAATGTTCCTGTCTTATTTTTTCAATCTCAGCCTCGGTGAATGTAAAGCCTACGCTTGTTTCATTCTTTGCCAGTCCTATCAGTTCTGCTTTTTCAGGAATATTGAAATTGTCATAACTTTCTCCGTCTTCAGGCTGCGTCCGTGTACTTCGCATTCCGTGCCGAATGGCAAAATCATAAAACTTTCTGCTGAAAGCGCCATTTACGAAATGATGCGAACTTTCAATGACAAGATTTTGAATGATCCGATCCCACGCCTCATTGGCAGAGTTGAGAAAAAAAAGGTGATATCCTTCAGGTATTTGGAGCAGTTCTCTAATGGCTTCATTAGTTTCCTCAATAATTTTGATAAACTGAGTACTTCTGTGGGAAATATTTGCCACATTCTCTTTTATGGCCGACCTAAAATGATCCTGAAAACTGTGGAACAACTGGCTGGGTCCGGGTGTAAAATAAATTTTATCAGGCATAAAAAAGCTCCTTAAAGGAGGGTATTGAATGATATTTTAAATGCTTCCAATCTAAACTCTTGTCTCCATCCAACGGAAAGTCCTGTTGATAATTTTGTGCACAAGCCTGATTTTTTTCACACTGATCATCTCGTAAGATTCATCATACATCGTCACTCCGTCTGCAAACAACGATATTTGGGGATATACATCGGGAACTCCTGCAGTTTCACTCACTTCCGTTGCAACATCTTTGTTTAGCATTGCGTCAGCGATGTAGCAATTAAGTTGATCGGACGAAATGTTCCATTCACTTTCAATCCTAGCTTTGGATGCTATGCTTTCAGTAGAGGAACTTCCATATTTGAATACAAGTGCAGGTTTGGATTTTGAATTTTCTATCATCCTATTCAAATCTTCCAACGATTGTAAGTCTTTCCAAATAAGCATATCGCTCATTTCTTTCTAATTAGCTGATAAATCAATGATAAACTCCATCTTATCATCCGGTCATCATTAATTCAGGGTGTAAATATAACATAAAATTATTTAAACTTTAATATAAAACCCTAAATTTGATTGTACCCTCAATCTTTCTCAAATCCTTAACCACCTTTTCCGGATAATTCTTATCAATATCGGTTATTACGTACCCTATGACTTCATTGGTCTTTAGATATTGTCCGATAATATTTATACCATATTTTGCAAGGATATTGCTGATTTCTGCTAAAATTCCGGGTTCATTTTTATGAATATGAATGAACCGATGAGCCCTGCTTAGTGCCGGAAGTGTAATATTCGGAAAATTGACACTATTGGTTGTTGAGCCGGAGTTTATGTAATCAATAATTTTTCCAGGTACAAAATCGGCGATGTTTTCCTGTGCTTCCAGTGTGCTTCCACCGATATGAGGGGTAAGTATGGTATTTCTTAATCCCAGCAGAGGGGATTTAAACGGATGCGAATTACTCAGAGGTTCTTCCGGAAACACATCTACGCCGGCTCCGTGTATTTTACCCGATTTAATATTTTGGACAAGCGCTTCAACATTAACCACATGTCCGCGACTGAGATTTATGAAAATAACACCCTTTTTCATTTTGGCAAATTCCGTCTCTCCGATCATACCTTCGTTTTCCGGTCTGCCGTCCACATGCAGGCTAATGATATCCGAAGTTTCCAAAAGAGAGTCCAATGATGCACAGGCGGTGGCATTTCCGAGCGCTAGTTTGTCTTCCAGGTCAAAATACCGAACATTCAGACCGGCAGTTTCTGCAAGCGTTGAAAGTTGTGATCCGATTTTACCATAGCCAACGATCCCTAATGTTTTCCCTCTGATCTCAAAACTTCCGGATGCGGATTTTGTCCATTTTCCCCGGTGTATATCGAAGATTTTATCGGGAAGGTTCCGCATGAGTAAAATAATCTCGGCTATTGCCAGTTCTACTACTGATCTTGTATTAGAGAATGGGGCATTAAATACGGCAACTCCTTTTTTGAGTGCGGCTTCTAAATTAATTTGGTTTGTTCCGATGCAGAAAGCGCCAACCGCCAGTAACCTTTTTGCATTTTCAATGACTTTTTCTGTCACTTGAGTTTTTGATCTGATTCCAAGAATACTGACATCAGAGATTGCTTCAATCAGTTCTTCTTCCGTCATTCCGACAGGACGGAACGCTACCTGATATCCTTCTTTGGTGAGCCTGTTGATAGCATCCTGATGAATGTGCTCAAGTATAAGTACCTTGATTCTGTTTTTTGGGTAAGAGTGGGCTCTTTCAAGTTTTTGCATAAAAAGAAACTCTTCAAGCATAGGAGCCTCATGATCTGCTTTTCTTAGCACATTATCTCGCTTTACATTTTCAGTAAATGCGTAGAATTTATTGGCAAAGCCTTCCTTTTTGATTTCAAAATCAGTGTATCCGTCACCCAAAACGAATACTTCACCATCAAGTTTTAATTTTTCTATTTGCCTTGGTTTGCCGTTGTTTTCAGATAAGACATTGTCTTTGTTGAAACCTGTTATTCTACCGGCATCATTATATTCAAATTCATTAGCATATACATTTTCTTCTTTGACACCATAATCTTTTACAATTGGAACGATAAACTCTTTAAAGCCATTGGAGACAATGAATACTTCATCCCGATATTTTTTGATGAATCCGGTATTTCTTTTAAACGAAGGAGATACAACTTCTTTAAGTCTTTCGATGAGTTCAGTTAAATCATCTTGATGTGCTTCCAGAAGATCCAGCCTTCTTTGAAGGGATTCTCTAAATGACATGCTTCCGTCCATACCTCCTTCGGTAATCTTTTTTATCTTAGCAATCGTATTATCTTTATTTTCATGATTCCTGAGAGAGATTTCAGCCAGAATGTCAAGTGCCTCTGTCTGTGTGAAAGTACTGTCAAAATCAATAATGAAGTATTTGGGTTGACTCATAATTAAAGCGAAACTAGTACTCAAACCTGATATATGCTGTATAGTCGGATTCTTCTCGTTTTATCCTTAATTCAGATGGCATTTTTTGCTGCGGCTCAACTCACTGTCAATACCGGAAGTGAAAAAACAATTAAGTTAGAAAAGCAAATAGACAGTATCCTATTTGATGCAATCAGGCACAAAGCCTTTCCGGGGTGTGTTGTTTACGCAAGTCAGAAAGACCGCATCCTCTTTTTTAAATCTTACGGTCATTATACATATGATTCAATTAAAAGGGTAGAAAATAATTCAATTTATGATTTAGCATCCATTACAAAAGTTGTTGGGGGTACGCTTGCTTTGATGAAGCTTTATGAGGACTCCCTGATCCATCCGGATGACCCAATAAAAAAATATGTAGATGGGTTAGGGAAAAGAGTAGGGGAGGTGACCATTAGAGAAGCACTGGCACACCAGGGAGGTTTATATCCTTGGATACCTTATTATCAGAAAATAAGAAAGAAGAACGGAGCTTTTAAAAAGAAGTATATTTCAAATGCTCTTTCTGAAAAATATCCGTTTGAATTATCCGATAACTTGTTTCTCCGCAAAGATTTCTATCATGTCATTAAGCGATTTATCAAAAAGTCGGAAGTAACCAAAACCCCGTCTTATAAATATTCAGGGCTGTTTTTCTATCTGGTACCGGAATTGGTAGAAAAGCTAAGTGGTCAGAAATATACGGACTTTCTCCAAACCCATTTTTTTGACCCACTAAAAGCAAAGACCGTGGGCTTCTCTCCCTTAGATCGTTTTTCAAAGGAACTTATTGCTCCTACTGAGGTAGACTCTTTTTTTAGAATGGAACCTATTCATGGGAAAGTGCATGATGAAGGAGCGATTATGATGCAGGGTGTTTCCGGCAATGCAGGTTTATTCAGTAATGCCATTGACTTGGCTAAGGTTATGCAACTGCTTTTAAATGATGGTGTCCATGATACACTTCAATTATTAAAACCGCATACCATTGACCTCTTTAATACGGTTCAATATCCTAACCTGAAAAATAGAAGAGCACTCGGTTTTGATAAGCCTCTTTTACAGTACGACTCAGTCAGGAGCAGCGTTGCGAAGTCATCAAGCCGAAAAAGCTTTGGGCATACCGGATATACGGGGACACTTGCTTGGGCAGATCCGAAGAATGACCTGGTTTATATTTTTCTGTCAAATCGCGTTTACCCATCAAGGAAGAACACCGCTATTTACAAACTGAATGTAAGGCCGGTCATTCATCAATTAATTTATGACTATCTCGGCAGTGGGAATGAAGTAAACTGATCAGCGGTACTAAAAGCAGACAACACCAAGCCTGAATAGCATGATAAGACATTATTTAGCTCGTTTCAGAAGGAAGACTAAGTGTTATTCGAAGTCGAAAGAAATGATAGAGTATTCTTTACATTTATTATTTAATCACTTTTCTAAGTAAAATTAGCAATGTCCACTAATCAATATGTTCTTAAATTGAATAAAATTAATTTTGGAGTAT
The DNA here is from genome assembly GCA_014323825.1 of Ekhidna sp. GTDB lineage: Bacteria > Bacteroidota > Bacteroidia > Cytophagales > Cyclobacteriaceae > Ekhidna. Next base: position 6,339 of record JACONI010000011.1, read on the forward strand.
GAGTAAATACAAAAATTCCAACTCCGCAATTCGTCTCCCGCTGTATATATCTATAGCCATTTCCGTAGGTATTTTTATCGGTGCAAATATGGCAGGAAATCCTTCATCAGTATCCAGGGATTTTTTAAAGGGCCTTACAAAATTCAAACAAGTTTTGGCATATATTGAAAATGATTATGTTGATCGGGTAAAAACCGATGATCTGGTAGAGCATGCGATTCAAAGCATGCTGGAGGAGTTAGACCCTCATACTTCCTATATCCCGGCAAAAGATGTCCAATTAATCCAGTCGCAGCTAGAAGGAAAATATGAAGGTATAGGCATTGAATTCAATATATTTAAAGATACTATTCATGTGATCAGTCCGCTGAGTGGAGGCCCTTCGGAAAAGCTCGGAATTCGTACCGGAGATAAAATTGTAAAAGTGGAAGGTGAGAATGTAGCAGGAATAAATATGACTAACCGGAAAGTAATAGAAATGCTTAGAGGTCCGGGAGGTTCAACGGTCACCGTCGAAATTAAAAGGAAGGGAGCGCCTGATTTGCTGGAATTTCGGATCGAAAGAGATGTAATCCCTCAGCACTCGGTTGATGTATTTTATATGGTTACCGAAGAGATCGGTTATATCAAAATTGCTCGCTTTGCAAACTCTACCCATGCTGAATTTAAGAATGCACTCATAAAGTTGAAGGATCAAGGTATGGAAAAGTTAATGATTGACCTTACCGGAAATCCCGGCGGGTATCTCAATCGTGCCATTCAAATTGCGGATGAACTACTCGCCGGAAGACAACTGATCGTTTACACGGACGGAAAGGAGAAAAGATATACCGAACGACATTATTCCGGTGAGGAGGGGGATTTTGAAGAAGGAACTGTAATAATTTTAGTAGATGAAGGATCTGCCTCAGCCTCTGAAATTGTAGCGGGAGCACTCCAGGATCATGACCGAGGCACTATTGTGGGTAGAAGAACATTTGGCAAAGGTTTGGTTCAACTTCCGCTGGATCTGAATGACGGATCCGAACTGCGGCTGACCATTTCAAGGTATTATACTCCGAGTGGAAGAAGCATTCAAAAAACCTACAAGAGAGGCAGCCTTGATGAATATTACTGGGAACCATACTCAAGATATCAAAGCGGTGAGCTTTATAATTCAGACAGCATTAAAGTAATTGATTCTCTTGAATTCCAAACAGATAACGGAAGGATCGTTTATGGCGGCGGGGGTATCTCTCCCGATTATTTTGTTCCTCTGGATTCCACACAAGTATTCGGGTACCTCAACAGACTCTTTAGCACTAATTCCCTTCAGGAGTACACAGTTAAGTATGCTCAAGAGAATAAAGAAATTTTAGAAAGTGAAGGTTATGATGAATTCAGGGCAAACTTCCGCATATCTGACCAAATGTTAGAAAATTTAATTTCTCTGGCCGAGGAGAACGAACTGCCTTTCAATCAAAGAGAATTTAATCGTTCAAGAAAGTTGTTGAAACAACTAACTAAAGCCTATATTGCACGAAGTATTTGGGATAATGATGGATTTTATCCTATATTCAATGAGCAAGATGAAATTTTTCAGAAAGCCCTTCAGCTAATGAAAGAAACCAAAGACTTAAATTCAAATTGAGCAATGACTTATTATCACAGATTAGGCGATATACCGCCAAAGAGACACACGCAATTCAGACAACCGGATGGAAGTTTATATGCCGAAGAGCTAGTCTCCTCCAGAGGGTTCTCGGGTATCTATTCAAATCTTTACCATATTAACCCTCCCACACGTGTTGAGAGAGTCGGTAAATCTTATGAATGGAAAGCCGAAACAGCTTCTGAATATGACCTCAAACAAACACACCTTAATACTTCAAAAGTTAATAATACAGGTGATGATTTTCTGGATGCAAGGAAAGTCCTGCTCAAAAACAAGGATGTATCAATGGCTATTTGTCACCCCTCATTCCGTTCAATGGATTACTATTATAAAAACGGTCAGGCAGATGAGGTGATTTTTATTCATGATGGAAATGGGTGGTTATACTCTCAGTTTGGAAAACTTCGGATTAAACAAGGAGACTACGTTGTAATCCCAAGAACGACTATTTACAAAGTAGAATGGGATGAAGGGCCTTTAAAACTTCTCATCATAGAATCAAATAACCCTGTTGAAACAGTAAAAAGGTACAGAAATGAACTGGGGCAGCTGCTTGAACACTCTCCGTATTGTGAACGCGACATCAGACCTCCAATGGAGTTGGTGACAGAAAGGGATAAAGGAAACTATTTGATGAAGATCAAGCATAATGATAGAATTCATGAATATCATTATGAGACCTCTCCATTTGACCTCATAGGTTGGGACGGATACCTGTTTCCATACGCATTATCAATCCGTGATTTTGAACCAGTAACCGGTCGCATTCACCAGCCTCCTCCGGTTCATCAAACATTTCAGGCACACGGATATGTAATATGTTCGTTTGTCCCAAGACTCTTCGATTATCATCCTCAGTCAATTCCTGCTCCTTATAATCATTCCAACATTGATTCTGATGAGATTCTTTATTATGTTGAGGGAAACTTCATGAGCAGAAAAGGAATTGACCGTGGGTCTTTTACACTTCATCCGGGAGGCTTGCCACACGGTCCGCACCCGGGAACCGTTGAAAAGAGCATTGGTGCAAAAGAAACAAAAGAACTGGCGGTAATGCTGGATACTTTCGGGCCTATCTACTTAACCACAAATGCTTTAGAGTACTTAGATAAAAACTATCCGATGAGCTGGAAGTAAAATCATTATGATCTGAAATATAACTATCAAAAAATCCAAAGGTATTTCCGGTTCCTGCCGGGTAACTGACATATAACATCTCTCAACTATATTTGGCATCTACATTAATAAATTTTGAGTTATTATTGCATTTTTCGGATGTTTGCGATCGTCTGTTTAGCAAAGGTGAGATTTTCAAAAATAAGAGTAACAGATATTCACTTAGAAAAAAGACTAATGAAATAAACCCGATTTCAATAAATTTATAATACCGTTGATGCTTCTCACTCTCTTTGCTTTCTTAGTGGAAATAGAGAAAAGGGTAACACTAAAAGCTAAAAGAAAAAAGATTTTTTTTTTAAATTAAAAAATTTACTAATTTTGAAATAAAAATATATAAATTTGAAATAAATAATATTAATTAGCCTTATGAATTACATTGAATTTTTAAATTTTTGGTATGATGCAGCTCTTGTATCGGGATTCACAATGCTCGGACTGGGAGCATTGAACTACTTGATCTTTAAAATTAACTTCGCTGCTAAAAAGACCTACAAAGAGAAGTTTGACCTTGTCAGTAAAAAAGAAACAAAGCGACTTCTTCAGACTCACCTTTTTATTGCGGGAGCACTTTTCTTTTTTGTGAATGATGCCTTTACGCAGGATATTGAACTTAGTCCGGTTTGGTTTATTGTAAGAATGTTTGTTTCCTTTTGTATTGCTGTGCTTTATGGGTACGTGTCTTATTTGGTACTTCAATTTCACTATCCTGTAAGACTGGAAAAGAAACTCAAAAAACTAAGATATACTCCAAGAATCAATCCGAAAAATGGGAAAGAGATGATACTTCTTAACGAAGACGAAGAGGATGCCTATTTAGATGAAGGAATGCAGGCTGAGGAAAGTACATTTTCCTGTGATTATGATGTTTGGATAGATGAGTCAACCGGCGATACACATATTGAGAAGTATGAAGGACACGTTGGAGCTTTGGAATGTGACAGATGCGGCTTCCAAACACTAAAGCTTAGTAATGAAGAAATCATTAGAGAGCCAACTGAAACAGAGGATGGTGAAATTTTAAAAGAATATATGTGTTCTTATTGCCACAGAATTAAACGAAAAAATGTTCCACTTCTCAAGAAAATAAAGGACAGGTCTGAGGTTTCTGACCACCTTATAGCCGAACAGTAGTTCCTGAGAAAGATGGAATTTGTGCTATAAATCGTAAAATAAAAAATATGGTATTCAAATTCTTTATCCAATTCAAAATTTCCTGAATAAATTTAATTTTAAGAAATTAGAGGAAGAAATCTACTAGTTTCTACATGATTCGAAAAAGATTAGGGTTCTTTTTAGGACCTTTTTTGTTCTTTATTGTTTTCTTTTTGGAACCATTTGAAGGACTAAATGCTGAGGCAAATGCAGTATTAGCATCAACACTATGGATTGCCACCTGGTGGTTATTCGAAACTCTTCATATCTCTTCGACTGCCTTACTTCCGATTGTGCTGCTTTCCTTAACTAAAGGAGCTCCTATCGCACAAACAACTGCTTCTTATGGAGACAAAATGTTATTTCTATTTCTTGGAGGCTTTGTTTTAGCAATTGGGATGCAAAAATGGAACCTCCACAAAAGAATGGCACTCACCATCATTTCAAAAGTTAGAGGCAATGCCAACGGCATTCTCCTGGGATTTATTCTGGCTACCGGATTACTTTCCATGTGGATATCAAATACAGCCGCCACTTTGATGATGGTCACTATAGCTGCGGCATTAATCAAAGAAATTAGAGAACTCTCCGGTAATAGAAAATTCAACTTTTTCAAGGCCATCCTTCTGGGTATTTCATTTTCTGCATCAATAGGGGGAGTAGCTACACTTGTTGGTACACCAACCAATCCAATTTTTGCTGCCATAGCCAGTAAATTGTATGGTCACGAATTTTCATTCTCAACATGGATGACTTTTGCAATGCCTTTCTCACTGCTAATGATTGGGATATGCTGGTGGATACTTTCTCATGTAATTTTCACACTCAAAAAAGAAAATCTTCCTTTGGGAAATGAAATTATCATTCAAGAACTAAAGCAGCTTGGAAAGTTAACCTACGAAGAAAAAGTAGTTGGTGTCATCTTTGTCTCAGCGGCTCTTCTTTGGATTTTACGATCGCTTTTTCTCAATCAGCTTATTCCCGGTATGAATGACACCGTAATTGCTATTGCTGCGGCTGCCACATTATTTATTATTCCTGCTAAGGCAGACAAATCTTCAACTATTTTGACATGGGAAGAAGCCGAGCAGTTACCGTGGGGTGTAATCATTCTTTTTGGAGGAGGTTTATCCCTTGCATCCGCTTTTCAATCCTCAGGTTTGGCAGAATGGATAGGCAATCAACTTACCGCTGTCGCAGGATTACCAATTTTGGTAATTATACTCATCATTGCTGTTTCTGTCAATTTTTTAACTGAAGTAACTTCTAATGTTGCTACTGCGTCAATAATGATGCCTGTTTTGGCTTCTCTGGCCAATGCAATCGGAATTCATCCTTATCTTTTAATGGTGCCTGCTACTATGGCTGCCTCTTGTGCATTCATGCTGCCAATTGCTACAGGACCAAATGCAATTGCGTTTAGTGCCGGTGAGTTAGAAATGAAAGATATGGTTAAAGCCGGAGTATGGCTTAACATCATTTCCAGTCTCTTGATAAGCCTACTCGTTTACTGGCTGCTCCCCTTCTTCTTGTAAGAAGCCCTGTTGGTATTTGCGATATATACCCCTAACCCTATAGCTGCCATTCCCATGTATTGGATGAGATGGATTTTCTCCCCATCTATAATCCCCCAAATAATTGCTACGACAGGAATAATGTAGGTCACGGATGAAGCAAACAATGGGTCTGTCATTTGAAGAATTTTATTGAAAATAATGAGTGCTATGGCTGTCCCGAGGATCCCTAAAATACAGATATATAATGTGGATAGCGGAGCCGCTTCTACGTAGTGAATATTTTTGATAAAGTTTGTAAAACCCAGAAGATAGACAATTGCTATTGGTCCCACCAGCATTAGCGAAATACTCGTTACTGTAATTGGATGGATCTTGTCCAGTTTGGCCTTAATAAGGTTCAGGTTGGATGCATAACAAAACGTCCCCAAAATCACCAATAAAGCGTAAGAATTGATTCCGCTAAATGATCCTTCGCCCGATGTGACAAGAATGACAGTTCCAACAAAACCAATAGCTATCCCCAAGTAAACTTTGGATGTTTGCTTTTGCCTGAATATGAATAGTGCCATCAGAATAGTCAGGATAGGTGTCAGCCCGTTCAATACTCCGGTAATTGCGCTCTCTAATTGAGTTTGTGCAACTGCAAATAGAAAAGCAGGGATCAAACTACCTAAAAAACCGGATGCCATCAAATAAACCATTCGGCCTTTTGGCACTTTTTTCAATCTCATCAGGGCAGACGGAAGAAGGAGCAGTGAAGCAGATACAATCCTCAATGAACCAACCTCCTGTGGTGATAGTCCTATCAACCCTTTTTTAATGAGAATAAATGAACTGCCCCAAATAAAGGCTAGTAAAAATAGCTTGATCCATGCGGCTAAAAGATTTTTTGGCATTTTCGTAAGTTAGATGAATTTTTTAGCCTAAGATGATAAAACTCAATAAGCCGGAACAAACTCACCAAACTGGTCGGGAATCCGGAGTAATGTCTCTTTTACCTCCATGTACGATTCGGATCCAACCAAAGTAGTTCTAACCGGCTTAAAATTCGGTAGGCCTCTGAAGTAGTTAGTATAATGTCTTCTCATTTCACAGAGACCTTGTCTTTCACTTTTCCACTTCATAGAAAAATCCAAATGCCGAACTGCTACTTTCACACGTTCTTCCAGTGAAGGCTGGGCTAATTCCTGTCCCGTTTCCATAAAATGCTTTATTTCATTGAAAATCCAAGGGTAGCCGATGGCAGCCCTTCCAATCATTATGCCATCCACTCCGTAACGGTATTTGTACTCACTTGCTTTTTGAGGTGAGTCAATATCTCCATTACCAAAAATGGGAATATGGATACCTGAGTCATTTTTTACTTCTGCGATATATGACCAGTCTGCTTCTCCCTTATACATCTGCTTTCTGGTACGACCGTGGATTGTCAGGGCTTTAATCCCTGCATCCTGTAGCCGGTGTGCAACTTCTTGAATCTTGATGGTTTTCTCATCCCACCCAAGACGCGTTTTCACCGTGACAGGCTTATTGACACGCTTCACAATTTCAGCGGTCATCTTTTGCATTTTGGGAAGATCCAGTAAAATACCGGCTCCCGCACCTTTACAAGCGACCTTTTTTACAGGACAGCCATAATTAATATCTATTATCTCCGGGTTAGCCTCTTCTGCAATTGCAGCGGCTTCACGCATTGATTCAATTTTGTCTCCGAAGATCTGGATTCCGATCGGACGTTCGTAGTCATAGATATCCAGCTTTTGAACACTCTTCCCCGCCTTTCTAATGAGCCCTTCCGAGGAGATAAATTCCGTGTACATCAAATCTGCTCCATTCTGTTTGCAAACCGCCCTGAACGGAGGATCACTGACATCTTCCATTGGTGCCAGCAATAATGGAAAATCTCCTGCCTCTATGTCGCTGATTTTAACCACTTTCTACCCTTATATTTGCCCGCAAAGTTAGTGTGTGCAGGATATACTTAGAAAAATACCGCCGGAGAAGAGAAGAACAATAAGTGCAGTTTATGCGAGCATTTTAATTCTGGCAATTTCATTGATCATGCTTGCAAATTCAGGAGGAGAAATTGATACTGATTTAATTCCTTATTTTGATGCTACTATTTATCTTATCATTCTGGGTTCTTCATCGGTATTAATTTTTATTGGCATTCCTCTCTTGTTTATTTTGGTGATTTTAAAAATTGAAATAAATGAATTTATTCCAAAAATTTCATGGTTTACTGCGACATCTGCTTTATTAATCACAGTCTGTGCTATGGTCATCATTAGTCCTGTTGCAGAGTGGAATATGAATCTTGACTTCGGTGATTCTGATTTTGCACAATGGGCAAGAAATTCGGAAGATCAACTCCGCATGCTTACAGCGCATCTTACAACTTTTACTTCACCGGTTCAGTTTGTTTTATCACTTGTTGTGATCGGCATTATTCCGGCCGTTGGTGAGGAATTACTTTTTAGAGGTCTTATACAAAATAACCTGTCCATTGCTTTAAAAAACCATCACACTGCTATCTGGCTGACCGGATTCATTTTCGCAGCCATCCACCTTCAGTTTTTTGGTTTGGTGCCAAGAATGCTGTTAGGCGTTCTTTTTGGATATTTATATCATTGGTCCGGCAAGCTTACCGTAGCAATGCTGGCACACCTGATAAACAATGGACTTCAGGTCGTTTTACTCTACCTCGTACAGCAAGAAGCAATTGATATTTCTCCGGAGGAAATGGAACAAGCCGCTCCATGGCCTGCATTGCTTATTTTTGGAGCTTTAGGAGCTTATTTATTGTACAACTTTAAACAGAGATTTAACCCTGAAAATGAGTAAATGGCAATCCGTGTATAAAGATCAACAAGAATATCGCGTTGATATTGTAAAAGCTATTCTTAATGAAGTGGGGATATTGTCTGTTAAAATAAATAAAACGGTTTCCGCACACGGTTTTGGAAATTTTGAAGTATTTGTGGCTCCGGATAACGTCCTTCGTGCCATTCGGGTTATAAAAGAGGAGATCAACTTTGAGTAAATATCCCGATCTTACTTCCCGTGTTTGTTCTGCCGTTGTTGGCGGATTGATCATTGTACTTTCACTGGTCTGGAGTCAATGGGGCTTTTTTGCTATCTTCCTTGCCATTTCATGCTTAACTACGCTGGAATTTTATAGTCTGATGAGGTTACAGGATTATCTTCCAATTCGTCTTTTGGGGGTTGGGGTAGGTGGACTGCTTTTTATCGGGATGTTCCTGATAGAAGGCGGATACCTTCCTTCCATCTATCATTTCGTGCTTTTCCCTTTAGCCTCTTTTGTGTTTTTAATCAAGCTTTACAAAAAGAATGACGGTCATCCATTTATAAATATTGCTCTTTTTTACTTGGGTGTCCTTTACATAGCCGTTCCTTTTGCATTTACCAACCTACTAGTATTCTACAATGGAGCATACTCTTATGAAATCATTCTGGGGCTGCTCTTCCTCACATGGACCAATGATATTGGTGCTTATTTTACAGGTATACTCTTTGGCAGAACCAAACTGTTTGAACGGATCTCACCGAAAAAATCATGGGAAGGCAGTATCGGAGGAGGCATTATTTCTGTCTTAATCTCACTCGTAATCGGTTACTACTTTGAAGGATTGAAGCCGCTGGAATGGATCAGCATTTCCATCATTGTTGTCATTGCAGGAACTTACGGTGATCTGGTCGAATCTCTTTTTAAACGTTCAATACAAATCAAGGACTCCGGATCAGCAATACCGGGTCATGGCGGGTTTTTAGACAGATTTGACAGTTTGCTTATCGCGGTTCCGTTCGTGGTAATTTTTCTGTATTTATTTTAATTTTATTTTTTGTACCTAAATGATCTCCGCATTCTTTTATATAAGCTGTGTAAGTGCCTGACAAGGTGTATGGGCAGTAACAGTTTGAGTAATAAAATAAAGGAATAGATAAAGTTAGCATAAAATAGAGAATAGTGGGTTAAAATTTGTAGCCTCCATATACCAGACCAATATTGAATTTTTAAAAAGATAGTAAAATAACATGAAGATACACAAAGAGGGTTTCAGAATGATTCCGTTGATGTCTGTGCTTATCGCTGGACTTTATGTATTATTATACTGGTTGATCCTTTCCTTTATTGTTCAGGTAATTCTTGCACTGGCCGGAGTCCTCTTTTTTGTATTAGTTGTACGGTTTTTCAGAGATCCGAAAGTTATTACTCCTGAAAAAGACGGGGTTGTTTATGCACCGGCTGAGGGAAAAGTGGTGGTAATAGAAAAAACTTACGAAGGTGAATACCACAAGGAGGATCGAATCCAGGTTTCCATTTTCATGTCGCCATTCAATGTTCATGTTAATAGGAGTCCCGTGAAAGGAGTAGTGGATTTTTTCAAATATCATCCCGGAAAGTTTTTAGTAGCCTGGCACCCAAAATCCAGTACCAATAACGAAAGAACTTCAGTAGGATTCAAAACAGAAAATGGTGTAAAAATATTGATGCGACAGATCGCAGGAGCAGTGGCACGTAGAATCGCCTTTTATCCAAAGGTTGGAGATGAAGTGAATCAGGGAACATCTGTCGGTTTTATACGCTTTGGAAGCCGTGTTGATTTATTCCTACCCTTAGATGCCGATATCAAAGTAAAAATCGGAGACCTGACAAGGGGAGGGGAGACGGAAGTAGCTGCTCTTAACTAAAAGCTACTTCTTATTGCAATATTGAATGCCTGTAAGCTTCCACAGGATCGGCTTAGTTGCGAACTCTTATTTCCTTATCACCATCCTCCCCACATATTTCTGTCCTTCCCTTCCTTCAATGAAGACAAAGAAGATACCCTCATTAAGCCCTGAAATGTCGTACAATCCATCCTTTGAGACAGGATAATGTCCCATGACCTGACCTGTTGTACTTATAAGTATCACTCCCCTTAACGGATCGGAAATACCTGTCAGTCTGAAATAACCGGACGCAGGATTCGGATATAGCTCCACACCCTCGGCAGACGGAACGCCAAGCACATCATCATCCGGATCATTAGTGACTGTAACGGTGATCGTCTGTGTAACATCGTTCACTCCGTCGCTTGCCGTTACTTCCACTTCATAGACATTATCATTATCCGCACTGCCGGAAGCCTCAAAGTTGGGAGCCGTATTGAACGTCAAATCTCCGCTGCGGTCATCAATGCTGAACTTGCTCCTATCCGCTCCTCCACTGATTCCGTAGGTGAGCGTGGTGTTCGCATCCGCATCCGTGGCAGTTACAG
>JACONI010000012.1:0-12038 GCA_014323825.1 Ekhidna sp.
AGGGTCTCATTGTCCACTTTCTCTGCCCTTATCCATTCTACATTAGAGGCTACGGTCCAATCCCCTCCGCTAGCTGTGACGGCAATATCAGTCGGCTCCGGCTCATCGGCAGGAACGGAAAGGGCAGTTTTGGATAAGGTTATTTGTGCCCCGTCCTGCGTTACGTTAATCGTACCGCTGACTTCGCCTATGGAGGCAGTGACCATGCCTTTCCGAGGTTCAGGTTTGTTATTTGCCTGACAACTCACGCGCAGGGTCTCATTGTCGACCTTTTGTGCTTTTATCCATTCTACATTAGAGGCTACGGTCCAATCCCCTCCGCTCGCCGTGACGGTTATATCTGTCGGTTCCAGCTCATCGGCAGAAATGGCAAGGGCAGTTTTAGCTAAAGCTAAGTTTATTTCTACGGGCTTATCGTCGTCCCCGCAAGCGGTTAGCGCCATGCCCGCGACCATAAATAGGAGAACTTTCGGAAAAAGTTTAACTATATATAGGGGGGGGGGGGTATAATAAAAGAGTACATCATAAAAAAAAATATTGGTTAAAAAATTATTTCAGTTGCAAGGTTAAACATCTTTTTATAAAAATGCAAAGTAAGGATAAAAATATTTAATTAGCAAAATCGTTCAAAAACTTCAACGTATCTACACTGTCCGCATAATCCCAAAGTTCCGGCCGCTGTGCGGTGCCAAAAGGGGTATAATTCCTTCCTACAATACACTGGATCTTATTTTCCTTTGATTTTAATATTGCCTTTTCCAGGTTTTCAATCGTGTCATACTCCTGATGATAAAGCACACTTACCGGAGCAACTAAATCGTCCGTTGAACGAATCAGTAGAAATCCCGTGTCTAAATGGGGAGTCTTGTTGACAAGGAAGATGGATTTATGGTAGTCATAGTTGTTTCGATATTTATGATGATGAATTACTGCCTCATAATCTTCAAAGTAACGGAAGACCTCTTTTAGGTCAAAATCTTTAGGTGTGAATATTTTAGAGACATTTCGGCACCCGAGTCCAAAATAGGAAAAGACCTCTTCTCCCAGATTTTTTAATTCTTCTCCGTTTTCTTCACCTGTCAGGATTGCTACCGAAGTCCTGTTTCTTCGAATAATGTGGGGTATCTTTTTGAAATAATATTCGAAGTATCTGGCAGTGTTATCACTGCCGGTGGCAATGGCTGCATCAATCTGCGTGAGTTTTTCTCTCACTTCAATGTTCTTTTTAATCCCGGGCTCCGTTTCGATAAGCCATTCAATGATCTTACTTGTCAAAAATTCGTCATTGCTGCTTAATTTCACAACTGCAAAATGACCTGAGATAAGAACGGAGAGTAAGTCATGAAATCCGGCTAATGGAATATTGCCTGCCATGACAACTCCGACAACCTTTGGAACCCCTGTTAAATCATAATTTGTAACCCACTTTTTTAGCTTCTCCTTTTCCAGCATGAATGCGATTCCATTTAAAGCCTTTTTTATGCTCTCATAAGTAAACCAGCCATTTTTTGCTTTTGCAGCATGAGACAGACTTTCTATTTCTTCTTCAGACAAGTTTGATATTCTTTTACCAAGTTTTACGAATGCTTCAATTCTCTCTTTCTTCTTCATAAAAAGTTCAAATGTCAACTTTACCGATTGGGCAGCAAACTTATTGTGATTAATTTTGCTTTGTCTATTTATAAAATCAAAAAAGAGCTTATATGGCAATAATGATTACAGACGAATGCATCAATTGTGGTGCATGTGAGCCGGAGTGTCCAAATAATGCAATATATGAGGGAGGAGTAGAGTGGAGGTGGGCTGACGGAACAGACCTACAGGATATAGAGATGGAGGATGGCTCAAAAGTGGACGCTAAAGAAGATCAAGAGCCGGTATCTGATGAGTTTTACTATATCGTTTCGGGAAAGTGCACGGAATGCATCGGTTTTCACGAAGAACCTCAGTGTGCTGCCGTATGTCCGGTTGACTGCTGTGTGCCTGATCCTGATCATGTTGAGACAGAAGAAGAGCTTCAGAGCAAGAAGGAATGGCTTCACCTCTAAAAAGTTTACTGCATTTTCTTTCTTTTAATCAAGTAGGCTCCTAGAATTTTATCAAAAGCATCATTTGTGTTTACCGGGACGAAATCTATCTTCATCATCCCACATTTGATTTTCAAATCACGGTAAAAAGAGTGCATGGCTTCTTTATAGGATTCTTTTAGTTCCCGGGGATTCACCTTAACGGATTCACCGGTTTCGATATCAATAAACTTGTATGGGCGGTCGTCGAAATCAAACTGCAATTCGCTCCGATGATCTGAAACGTGAAAAAGAATAACTTCATGTTTGTTATGTTTTAGATGTTGTAACGCATTGAAAAGCTCTTCTTCATTTTCATTCTGGAACATATCACTGAAAAGGATAACCAAAGACCTCTTTTCCGACTTATCTGCGATCTGATGAAGCACTTTGGGAATGTTTGTTTTTCCATTTGGGTTTTGATCTTTTAGTCGTGATAAGGTTGTCAATAGTGAATTGAGATGAGCTTTGGTGCTTCGCTGATCTGTTTCTGATTCCAACCTATCGGAGAATACAGATAAACCTACAACATCTCTTTGTTTGACTAAAAGGTATGAAAGTGCGGAAGCTGCGAAAACGGAAAATTTCAATTTGTCCTTCCCCGGCACAGGGTAATGCATTGAAGCCGAGTTGTCCAACAAAATTCTACATCTCAGATTGGTCTCTTCTTCGTATTGTTTTGTGAACAACTTATCAGTTCGTGCATAGACCTTCCAATCAACATGCTTAGTGCTTTCACCATAATTGTAGAGTTTATGCTCAGCAAATTCAACGGAGAATCCATGATAAGGAGACTTGTGCAGACCGGTGATAAAACCGTCCACTAGCTGCTTGGCAATTAATCCAAGGTTTTCATATTGATTTATTTCCGAAATATTAATATTCATAGTCACAATTACAGCGGATTACTGATTCATTTTGTTGGAAAATAAGATAATGCCTTATATTTAACCCCGATTTGTAAAATAATACCCAATACAAATATTATAAACGTGGAAGAAAATAACGACAGAGACAGAGAAGAAGTCTATTCAGAGAGAGTAAAAGCGGGAAAGCGCACTTACTTTTTTGATGTGAAAATGACAAAGTCAAACGATTATTATTTGACGATTACAGAAAGCAAGCGGAAACCGAAAGATGATGGTTTCTATTATGAGAAGCATAAAATATTTCTTTACAAAGAAGATTTTAATAAATTCACAAATGCGCTGAACACGGCGGTTAATCATGTGAAGGATGAGTTGATGCCTGAAGTTGATTTCAGTCAGTTTGACAGAGAAGAGGAGGTGGGAAATGAGCAGGTTTCAGATGCTGACTCTGATTTAAAATGGGATTGAGATAATTTTCTCAATCAGTACGAAGAGAGCGGATTTTAGGAATTTTCCAAGGGCTTTTTTATTGCCTGACTTTGCGGGCTTTAAAAACCGGTTGATGATTTTGCGGGGACTTGTGTGCTTTATACAATCCTTGGTTTTTGCAGATACCATCAAGATGTTAAGTAGAAGTATATGCTCTATCTTTTGTTAGCAATTACCATTAGTTAAGTTTTAATTTTTCTGCCCGATAAACATGAGAGGCTGTAATTTCGGAATTAATGTTTAACTCAAATAAAATGTTCTTATCTTCATCCATTTCAATGATCGATGCTTTGAGGAAGTCCGTTGACCAGGAAAATGAAATATTGTCTTTATCAGTGTAATTCAGACTAAATGCTAATGAACCGGAAACGATAAGCCGGGTGTCACTTTCTGTGATGTAATCAACATCACTTACGATAGGGGATAAGAATGCTTCACCTCGCTCTCGTCCATACTCCCATACCGTTTTTACAGTCCCTCCGGTATCGTTTTCAGTGATCTGAACTTCCAAAGCCCGACTGAACTTCTCGGAAGTTCCAAATCCTCGTCCAAGCCCATTGTCAAAAAGAAGTATGTTTCCTTCAGGAGTGATTAGAGGGGCATGTTGTCCCCATATCCATTCCATATTTGGATTTGTTGAGGTAAGTAAGTAGTCTTCATACCCCGCCCAGTCAAATGGCGGAGCAAAAATCCACTTCAGTTCATTGTCCCAGGTCACTTTAAATACCCCCTGACGCTGACCCGAAATGATAATCGAATTATCACGTTCATCATGAATTACGGCGTTTACATGTACCCAATCGGCCGGATCATTAATCAGAGCATCTCTCTTTGGAAGGATTAGATTCAAATCCCAGATGTTTGTTATCCTTTGGGAGTTTCGATCCATCTCAATGATGTAGTCCTCAATCGTAGCTGCACCAACTTTATTAACAGGAATGATGAAATTTCCATTGCTCATCTCGTAAACATCGTGATGTGCGTTCTCAAAATCAGGATAGAAAGAATACTCCCTCAACAATTGACCTGTTTTGGTTAATTCATAGACGGAATCTTGTCCGTCACCTCTTTTCCCAAATCCTATATTGCCATTTTTTAACCTCTGCAGCCCCACATTTGCTTCTGCTCCAAATCCTGTGAGATACCATCTGATTTTGCCAAATCGGTCAACCATAAAAGGGATATTAGTTGGACGAAAATTTACAAGGAAAACTACATTTTGCTCCTCCGTTTTGTATTGTTTTACAACTTTAAATTTCGGTAAGCCATCCGGTAACGGGTCAGTGATTATACTTCTGATAATGGTAAGCCTTTCTTTATCATGGGGGCTCAAAATCTTAAATTCTACTGAGTTCTTAAAATCTCCATAAAGTCCCAGAATTTCAATTTCATGTTTATTGCTAAATGCTGTAGAATTGGTTATCATATCTGAAAATTTCCCATCCCGGCCTATGACTCTTATTTCAACACTTCCACTTATTGGAGTTGTTACAGTGGCAACAGCCGTTAATGGGGCATTGTTGGAAATATCCCGGTCAATAACTATGTCTACACCTGTTTCATCACCTAAATATGGCATTTTGAAAGTAGTTAAATCATTAAAGAGGAGTGAGGTATACCAACCACCTGAACTAACTTCAAAATCAGTTATCAGATCATTTTTTATGATTATCTGACCTTGATTTTCCAGTTCAAATCCTGTAATGATTCCTCCCTGATCATTTATGCTGACGATGGGATCTTCATTAAGTTTAGCTTTCAAAAGAAGATTTTTTAATACAAGCAGATCATTAACATTTTGTATTGTTTCAATATCCTCTTTCAGCGCATTTACTTCATCACTAAAATCGTCGTTGTTACAACTACCGAGTAAGATGATGAGCAGGTAAAGAGTTATTTGAGGGAATTTAGATTTTTGCACGTTCGTATTTTATAATGATTGCTAACTTATAGATAATCAGCATACTCCATTCTAACATTTCAAGAAAGCAAAAATAAATCATTTCAATCAACTTTCTTAAATAAAAAAAGAAGCTGATCTTTTTTCCCAAAATCAGCAGCTTACAGGCTCATGCTGATTTATTCGGGAAGGCATTGTATTCTCGTCTAAGCTTTAACTTTTTGCTAACGTTGTATTTGAGTTTACCGGTTTTAGTTGAAGAATAATGTAAATTCTGACCGGATAGAAAAATTTAGCACAGACGATAACAGGTCTTTATGATAAAATTAAAAGAAGCAGGGATTTACTTATAACTGAACTGTCATGGCATTGAGCGTAAGAAGTTTATTTTTTTCCTTTTTGATAATTAATTCTTTCTTAAATATTTGCGGGCAAAAGAAAAAAGCAAGAGATACCAGCACTATTATTTTACAGCCTAACAGGATAGAATTCGAAAAAGCGGCCAATAGTTCTGATTTTTATGTGATCCCCGGCAGCACTAATGGATTACTTGTAGTGGAAGAGACTTCTGAGTCTGCCCCTCAGGGAGGATATATCCTGAACGTTCATCTGACAGATACTGCATTTAATGTTGTTTGGTCAAGGCAAGACGCTGTTCCAAATATTGAGTCCCTGATTGGGTATGAATATTTCGGAGGTAACTATTATCTGCTCTTCAACAGAAACCAATTTAAGAGCGAACAGCTTTTGGTTCTTCAATATTCCGTAAGATCAGAGGAGGTTAAGACTTATGAACTAACAACTGTATTTCCAATTAATATTAAGCACTTTGAATCTGTTGGGGAGACCTTGCTGCTTGCCGGATATGCTAATTATCGACCTGTCGTGATTACCTATAATATAAATGATAGAATACCGAAAATAGTACCGGGATTTTATGACAATAGAAATGATATTTTGGATTTGGTTGTGGAGGAAAAGTCTAAAATTTTCACAGTAGTGATGTCAGAAAAGATGCGAAATAAGAAGTACACGGTTAGGGTAAAATCTTTTAATGAAAGAGGAGATTTGATTCAGGATAATTTACTTGATCCGGGGGAAAAGAAAAGTCTGATTGACGGAGCCACTACTACATTTTCCGGGGGGCTTCAGTACCTCGCCGGGACACACTCAAGAAAGTCCTTACATTACAGTCAGGGCTTTTATCTGAGTAAATTCATTAACGGGCGGCAGCAATTCAACAAATACTATCCTTTTGCTGAGTTAAGTAACTTTTGGGATCACTTGAAGCCAAAACGAGAGGAGAGAATTCTCAGAAGGATTGAAAAGAAAAAGGAGAAGGGGAAAGTTAAGAAGTTTAATTATCGCTTGCTTGTCCATGAGATTATCCAAAAAGAAGGAGAATATATTATGATTGCCGAGGCTTACTATCCCAGATATAATCACGTCTCTAATAATCCATACGGTGGAATCGGTAATTTTGGTGGAGTTCAGGATTCCCGCTTTACAAACCCTTATTTTCTAGGGTACAAATACACCCATGCAGCTGTCGTTGGCTTTGACAAAAACTGCAATATAATCTGGGATCATACATTCAGGATTGAAGATAAGGAGAGTTTCCTTTTAGAAGAAAACGTGGCCGTTAATGCCTCCGGAGATAAAGTTGTATTAATGTATTTAGAGGAGAGTGAAATAAGGTCGAAGGTCATTGAGAAAGGAAAAGTTATAGAAGGGAGAACCTTTAGTCCTATCAAACTTTCATACGAAGCAGATGAATTAAAATCCGAAGACTCTTCTGTAGAAAAAATTGAAAGATGGTATAATAACGCTTCAATTGCTTATGGCGAACAAACCATCAGGAATGAGAAGCATGCAGGAAAGACAAGCAGAAAAGTATTTTACATCAATAAGATTAAATACAGCTATGATTTTCAACCTGATTAAATTGTTTAATTTTGCAGAAATATCATGCAAAAGCGACTGCTTTTTGACAGCAAATTACTTAAAGTTACAATTGGCAGATTGTGCCGGCAGCTCATCGAGGTTCATAATGACTTTTCCGGTACGGTAATAATAGGTCTACAGCCAAGAGGGATTTTTTTGGCGGAAAGGATAAAAAATGAACTTGACAGAATGCTGTCCGGGGAAGTTCATTTAGGTTATTTAGATGCAACGTTTCACAGGGATGATCTGAGAAGAAGAAATGAACCGATCGCTCCGAGCCAAACGAAAATTTCTTTTTTGATAGAGGATAAAAATGTGATTTTAGTAGATGATGTGCTATTCACAGGAAGAACCGTAAGAGCTGCATTAGATGCCATGAATACTTTTGGAAGACCCGCTAAGGTGGAATTACTCGTGCTTATTGATCGATTGTATAGCAGGCATATTCCTGTAAAAGCTGATTACGCAGGTAGAAAAGTAAACACAATTCAGTCCCAAAGGGTCCTTGTTGAACTTAAAGAACAAGGTGAAGAAGACAACATCTGGTTAATTAACAAAGAAGAATGAGCCGCCTGAAAACCAAGCATCTCCTGGGAATTAAGAATCTCGACAGGGAAGATATTGAACTCATTTTTCAGACAACTGCCAACTTCAAAGAGGTACTTAACAGACCCATTAAGAAAAACCCCTCTTTGAGAGACGTTACCATAGCTAATGTTTTTTTTGAAAACTCAACCAGGACAAAACTCTCATTTGAACTTGCAGAGAAGAGATTATCAGCTGACATAATTAATTTTTCAGCTTCAGGGAGTTCAGTGGAAAAGGGAGAGACACTGCTTGATACAGTTAATAATATCCTGGCAATGAAGGTGGACATGGTGGTAATGCGCCACTCCAGTCCCGGAGTTCCACATCTCCTTGCTAAGAATATCAATTCGAACATTATCAATGCTGGTGACGGGACTCACGAACACCCCACTCAGGCACTTTTGGATACTTTTTCAATCTTGGATAAAACGGGTAGAGTAGAAGGGAAAAGGGTAGTTATCGTCGGTGATATTCTTCACTCTCGCGTGGCTCTTTCTAACATTTTTGCACTTCAGGCACTTCAAGCTGAAGTAATGGTTTGCGGTCCGCCTACTCTTTTACCAAAACATATTGGTGAATTGGGAGTAGAAGTGGAAACAGACATACGAAAAGCACTGGAATGGTGTGATGTAGCCAATATTTTGCGGATACAACTTGAAAGACAGCAAATGAGATACTTCCCCTCTCTGAGAGAATATTCCCAATATTTTGGGATTAATAAGCAGTTATTGGATTCATTAAATAAGGAAATCTTAATAATGCATCCGGGTCCGATTAACAGAGGGGTAGAGATTACAAGTGATGTTGCGGATTCGGATCATTCCATTATTCTGGAACAGGTAGAGAATGGAGTCGCAGTACGGATGGCTGTACTTTACCTGCTTGCAGGAATCGGTTAATCACCTTCCAACGTAATTAAAAGGAGAAATACGCAACAGTTCTTCTTTTATTTCTTTGTTTACCTCAAGAGTTTGCACAAATGATTTTATGGCTTCTTCCGTAATCGCTTCATTTGTTCTGGTAAGTTCTTTCAAGGCTTCATAAGGTTTTGGGTACCTTTCTCTCCTCAAAATGGTCTGGATGGCTTCTGCAATCACAACCCAGTTTTCCTCAAGATCTTTACTGATCGCCTGTTCATTTGCATGAATTTTAGAAAGCCCTTTTGACAAAGATGAAAAAGCCAGGTAAGTATGCGCCATAGGGACACCAATATTTCTAAGCATTGTGGAGTCAGTTAAATCTCTTTGAAGTCTTGATATGGGCAATTTTGAACTCAAATGTTCAAAAAAAGCGTTTGCAATGCCAAAATTTCCCTCAGCATTTTCAAAGTCAATAGGATTCACTTTATGCGGCATTGCTGACGATCCTACCTCATTTTTGGAAATCGTCTGATTAAAATAGTTCATGGATATATACTGCCAGATGTCTCTACTGAAATCGATCAGTATTGTATTGATTCTCTTAAGTCCGTCAAAGAGAGCGGCTAGATTATCATAATGCTCAATTTGCGTTGTGGGTCTACTTCTTTTTAGCCCCAGTTGCTCAGAAACGAACTTGTCTCCGAACTCATGCCAATCAATTGCCGGATAAGCTACAAAATGCGCATTAAAACTTCCTGTTGCCCCTCCAAACTTTGCAGAGAAAGGAATAGCCTGAAGCAGGTGCTGCTGCTCTTTTAATCGGGCAACAAAAACCCTTATTTCCTTTCCAAGTCTCGTTGGGGATGCGGGCTGCCCATGTGTTCTTGCCAGCATGGGGATTTTATTCCAGAGCAACGCCTTTTGCTCAAGCTCACCAATGACACTCTCAAGCTTTGGAATAATAGCATCTCGTAGTGCATCTTTAATGGATAGAGGAACAGCAGTGTTGTTGATGTCCTGTGAGGTGAGCCCAAAGTGGATGAACTCTTTAAAATCGGACAAGCCCGCCTGATCGAATTTCTCTTTTAAAAAATACTCAACCGCCTTTACATCGTGGTTAGTTGTCTTTTCAATTACCTTGATCTTAACGGCATCTTCCAAAGTAAAATTCTCAAAGATTTGTATCAGGAAGTCTTTCTTTGAAGAATCAAGATCCACGAGCTGTTCTACTCCACTTTCGCAAAGAGCAATAAAGTAAAGTACTTCGACTTTTACGCGATATTGAATGAGTGCTTTTTCGGAAAAGAAAGCAGAGAGTTGTGAAACAATTCTCCGATAACGACCATCAATTGGAGAAATACCTTCAAGGGAATTAAAATTCATTATTTGATTTAAAAATTAGAACATAAAATTACCTTATCAAGTTTAATTGTCTGACTTTGGCTTGAGCATTAGTTTTACAGCCTTTAAAATCGAATCTATGGCGTTTTCATTATTCGGAAAAAAGAAAAATACAAAAGATAATCGCTACATGACACTGAAAATAAAGGAAATAGTAAATGTGGCAAAAGATGCAGTAAATATTGTTTTTGAAAAGCCTGAAAGTTTCAGTTATGAGCCCGGTCAATTTATTACAATTATTGATGAGGTGAGCGGTAAAAAAATCAGAAGGGCCTACTCTTTATGTACGACTCCATTTGAAGATGAAAACCCCGCTGTAACTGTGAAGAGGGTAGAGGGAGGTTTAATGTCTAATCACATCAACGATTCTTTCAAAGCCGGCTGTGAGATTAAAATCATGGAGCCAATGGGCATGTTTACCACCGATTATTCAGATGAAAATAAACGTAGGGCTGTATTTTTCGGTGGAGGCAGCGGCATCACACCGCTCATGTCCATTCTAAGATCAATCCTAT
This sequence comes from Ekhidna sp., assembly GCA_014323825.1. Taxonomy (GTDB): domain Bacteria; phylum Bacteroidota; class Bacteroidia; order Cytophagales; family Cyclobacteriaceae; genus Ekhidna. The sequence continues at coordinate 10,633 of JACONI010000012.1, forward strand.
TGAAAGAACCTAATAGTTCTGTTGTTTTAGTTTACGGAAACAGGAGTGAAGAGCACATCATATTTAAAGATCAGATAGCTGAACTATCCGAAAAATATCCCAACAGGTTTCAAGTGGTTCATGTCTTGGAAGAAGGAGAGGCTAGTTACAAAGGCAGACCAACGAAAGAAATGATTAGAGCTATTTGTGAAGAAATTAGATGTAACAATGAAACGGAGTTCTATATCTGTGGTCCTGAGCCTATGATGAATATTGTCACAGATGAACTCTCTGATAAAGGATACGAGCGATCAAATATCAGAACGGAGAGCTTTGAGGCGGGAAAGACGTCTCCTAAAAATATAATTGATGTAGACAACAAAGAAAGTAAAGTAGCGATTCTTTTAGATGGGAAGGAGTTTTCAATTACTGTAAAAAAGAGTGCTTCTATTTTAGATGCGGCTCTTGATAATGATCTTGATATGCCATATTCATGTCAAAGTGGACTTTGTACTGCCTGTCGCGGAAAATGTCTTGAAGGCAAAGTAAGCATTGACAAGGCTGAGGGTTTATCGCAGGATGAGTTAGATGAAGGTTATGTATTAACTTGCATTGGACAGCCTCTTACTGACAGGGTAAGAATAGAAATGCGTTGACTTCCAAATCAGTCTTCTCCCTTCATCTTTTATGAATTGGTCCGGTTCCTGACTAAAATATCCCGGCGATACATCCGTTGTCCTGATCTCGATCCTGGTTTTTCAGTTCCTTTTCCGGTCATAAATCTCTAAAATTCGCATGATTTACAGCCAAATGCCAGGCATTTCATTATTTTTCACCCTTCTCCGATCGTCTCCTTTTTCAGGAAGTTCAAATTCAAAGAGGAAGTATTCCAAGTGTAAAACCCTTCTCCTTTGTCGTATTGGTCTTTGACATAGTTGTCAAATTTTTCAAGGTCAAACCATCCGAAATAAACATAATCGTCTCCTTCACCTGATTCTCCCCATAACGTCCAATCAACGTCTTCAATTACTTTTTCAATAAGTAGTCTCACCTTCACCCCCGTGGTCTAACCCGAAGTAATACATATTGGCAAGCCTGTAGAAAAAACTGTTTTTGGTGTTTGAGGGTCTTTGTGAAAGTCTGAAAACAAGGAATATGAAACGTTCTGCTGATTTGAAAAGTGGTAGAAATTCACTTTCACTACACTTTGTCATTGCTGCCATAAACAAAAAGTAAAATACATCTGAAATAAACCAAACAATACTTTAAATCTTGGTAAGATAAAAAATTCCTTGTAATTTCAAAAAAAGTTTAAGACTTATACAACAAATCAAAAAACTTATATATCTTTGTGTTTTTAAAACATAAAATATTGTATTATGAGAATGTTTATAGATAAAAGATCAAAAGACATCATGAACACAGAG
>JACONI010000012.1:12058-12128 GCA_014323825.1 Ekhidna sp.
ATGAACACAGAGAACACGTCACATACGCTGCCGAAAGGACTGTACGGGCTTAATTTAATCCCCCCCCCCC